>NZ_JBHSHQ010000044.1:0-16655 GCF_042652985.1 Ruoffia tabacinasalis
TTCCGTAGAACAGATCCCCTTACACATTTGGTGTGTTTATCTTTGTTCAGTTTTCAATGAGCTTTCGTTGTCCTTTTGTTGAACAACAACTTTTACAGTTTATCACGTCCGCGAAGTGGATGTCAACACTTTTTTAAAAGTATTTTCTCAACTTCATTTCGAAGTGATGTCGTTTGTTTTAACAACTTTTATAGAATATCACGGTTGTGACTCGAAGTCAACAACTTATTTGAAGATTTTAAATAATTTTTAAATTCATTTAACACTTCGTTGTGATGTTGTCGCTGTTTGACGACTTTCATATCTTATCATGCGGGCTATATTGTGTCAACAATATTTTTCACTTTTTTTATCAGCGCTGCCTCGTTTAATCGTTGTCGAAAATGACAACTTTTATATAGTAACATGTTTGATATGTTAGTGTCAATCACTTTTTTCACTTTTTATTATTTCTTTTTTAAGTGATGTAATCTCAAATGACAACTTTTATATCCTATCATACTTCGCATAATCTGTAAAGCATTTTTTGAAACAAATTTATAACTCGCTTCAAAAGTTGTAAGCGCTACACATGTTGTAGTAGCAACTTATGTTATAGTATCATCGACGAATCATTTCGTCAATACTTATTTCGTTTTTTTGTAAACTTTATGTAAATTCTATGTAAACTTACAAAGTTATCGCCAAACATTGTTACAACGTCTCGTGACGACAAGAAATAATATACCATGGGTTGCAGTATAGTGTCAACACTATTTATTACTTTATTCATAATTCTTTATTTCTATCTTAGCTTTTTACTTTTGGAATCACTTTCTACTATATAATGTCTGATATTATTGTATAATGTATTATACTCTTAATTCAAAGGAGGATTATAGTGAAGATACAAGAGAGTTACTTTAAACTCGATCAAGTTCCTGGCCTATGGCGTAGTACAGTTGGACTTGAGCGAGAATCTTTACGCGTGAACCATGAAGGGAATATATCTAAGCACCTTCATTCTTCTGAGTGGGGAACACGTAAACAACAACCTTATATACAAACTGACTTTGGAGAAAGTCAATTAGAATTAATCACGCCCCCTACTGAGTCTATCAGTGAACTGCAAGATTGGTTAAGCTCCTTCCATCAAATCGTCGCAACGACGAATGAAGAGAACGGAGACTTATTATGGCCGTTTAGTACACCGGTAATTATCCCAGAGAATACTGAGGATATTAAGATTGCTCAGTTAGAGAAGATTGAAGAGTATAATTACCGGGCATTTCTAGCCGAATTATATGGTAAGCATGTTCAATTAATTTCTGGAATTCATTATAACTTCCAGATTAATCCTGATACCGAACATGATTCATTTGAAGCTCAGTCTGATTATGACGATGAATTGCAATTCAATAATAAGATTTATATGCATTTAGCTAGAAATTATTTCCGCTATCGTTGGTTACTAACTTATCTCATAGGTGCTTCACCTTTTGTTGCTCCTAACTATGCGACAAACTTATATGGTAAACCTCATGCAGAGAGAATGCGTTCAATTAGACAAAGTCGTTATGGTTATCAGAACAAAGAGTCTGTTGTGATGAACTATGATTCTTTAGAAGACTTTGTTACTTCTATAGAAGATGCCATTGATTCTGGTGCTCTTTCTTTAGAGAAAGAATTGTACCGTGATGTTCGTCTCCGTGGAGGAGCGAATGCCCGAGAACTTTTAGATAAAGGAATTAGTTATCTTGAATTTCGTAACATCGATTTGAATCCTTATCATCCTCATGGGATTGATGATGAAACAATCGCATTGGTTCGTCTTTTTTTAATTACACTTTTATTTATCCCAGATGTAAAATACGACACTGAGATCGTAAAAGGAACTCAGATGAATTATGCAACTTCAGAAGCGGACGCTTTAGATGCTCCAATGGACATAGATGAAGCTAAATGGTTAGTCACTGCTATGCGCGAAGTTGCCGATCAATTATCTAACACAGATAATGTCTCTTCTATAGTAGATAAAGTTGAAGCTTCACTTGAAGATCCTTCATTAACTTTAGCTGGACGCATTGTTGAAGAAGCAACTGACTATGATAGTTTCCTTGAGATGGGCTTACGCCTTGCCAAAGAACATCAAGAAGTTTACTTAGATAAACCATACTTATTACATGGCTTTGAAAATCTCGAATTATCAACACAAGATGTGCTTAAAGAAGCAATTAAAACGGGTATTAAAGTAAGAATCATTGACGGTGAGGAAAATGTGATCGAATTATCTTTCCAAGGACAAACTGAATACGTTAAAAGTGCAAATATGACTCGACTTGATTCTTTAATCAGTTATTTCTTAATGGAAAATAAAGTCGCAACAAAAGTCTTACTCGATGATGCTGGTCTTAAAGTCCCTTCAGGAACATCATTTAGTAACATTGAAGATGCGAAAGCATACTACACTTCCCTACCGGATAAAGCTATTGTAGTAAAACCTAAGAATACAAATTACGGTTTAGGTATTACAATCTTCAGAGGTAAACCGGGTGAAGAAGATTATATTGATGCTTTAAACTTTGCCTATAAGGAAGATCATACGGTTTTAGTTGAGGAGTATATAGAAGGAACTGAATTACGCTTCTATATTCAAAATAACCAAACCATGGCAATAGTTGAACGTCGCCCAGCTCATGTCATTGGAGACGGAGTGTCTACCATTGGCGAGTTAATTGATGAAGTGAACAAAAATCCACTACGTGGACGCGATCATAAAGCACCTTTAACAATCATTGAAAAAGGTGAAATTGAGACACTTCAATTAAAAAACTATGGATATACTTTTGATTCTATACCAGAAGATGGTAAGACAGTATACTTACGAGAGAACAGTAATGTGTCGACCGGTGGAGTTTCAATTGACCGTACCGATGATACGCATGAAGGTTATAAGAAGATTGCTGAAAAAGCTTCTCAATTACTTGAAGCAAACTTCTGTGGTGTAGATATCATTATTGAAGATTACACTAAAGAACCTACTCAGGATAATTACGGTATTATCGAAGCAAACTTTAATCCGATGATTGCGATTCACCGCTTCCCAGGCGAAGGAACACCTCGTCTTTTAGGAAAAGCAATGTTAAATCAATTATTCCCTGACGTTTATAATAGAGGGTAATATTACAGTCGTACATTTACACAAACTTTACAATTCCTTTATTGGAGCTAATGCTTCACTGACGTATAATAGCGTTAGTGAAGTATTTTTTATAAAGGAGCAGATTGGATGATGAAGTATTTGAAATATGTCGTAATCGTATCACTAAGTCTCACTGGCTTAAGTGGAGCTACACCTGTTTTTGCAGAAGACGTTAAGTCTTTAGCAGAAGAAGAAAATAGTGTTTTCGTTGATGCTATGCTTAACGAAGAAGTTTATTCAGTAGAGAAATTACATGAAACCTTTGGAGAGCCTAGCTCAGAAGAAGAACTTGATGATTCTACTTCGCGTCAATTTTTCAATTTAGAAAGAGAAGATGAAGCGACAAGTTTAGAAGTGATCGCAGATATCTCAACTGAAGAAGACGAAGAAGTGATTAATCTGACATTTAACATCGATTTCGAAGATGTAGTATATGAAGATTCGGATGCTTTTTCCGATACCTACTCTGAATTAGTTGATTATGCTTTAGAGTTGTACAAAGAAGGAACCGTGATTGAAAGAAAACAAGTGGTTGAAACGTTGGGTGATCCAACTACAATTTCTTTGGCCGGATCTTATGAATTATTAGTATATTCAGTTGGTGATAGTGATTCAAGTACTGATTACATCGTTGTGTTATTAGATGATAAAGTTTATGCTTTAAATGAACATTCGGATACCGATGGTAATCTTGAGAAAGACTTCGACATCACACCGTCTCAATTGAATCAACTTTCACACACGAGTGGAGTAACTTATAACGAAATGGTTGATCAAATTGGACAACCAGATAGTATCTATCATGACTTCCCTAACTCTGTTATAACTTACGTTTGGTATTCAGATACCGATGAAGATTTCTCAGAAATCAGTTATATCACAGACTTCCGTGATATTATGGTTGGTATTGGTCATCAATTACAAGGTGAATAATTAAAAATAGCCCCGCTGATTTGTTATAACGCAAATCAGCGGGGCTTTCTTTATGTTTTTATGCGAAGATTAAGTTAACAATCTCTTCTAAAGTCGTATTTCCAAAATATTTATTCACATCAACATCAGCTAAAGCTTCTGTCACTGCTTGGCGTTCATATCTTACGCCATTTAATTTCTCTTCAACATCTTTAATATTACCTAAACCAAAGAAGTCTCCATAAATACGTGCATCTTCAATGACACCTTGCTTCACGTTAAAGCGAATATCAACAAAACCGAATGGGAATTTATGACTTTGCTCAAAATCAAAGTCCGGTGATTTACCGTAATTCCATTCCCAATTCCCCATACGTTCTTCACGTAGTTTATAAACGCCTTCCCAAATCTCATCTGTTAATTTAAGTTCTGGGACATCTTCACGTTTATCCACTCCAAAGATTTCTAAAAGAATTAAATCTCTAAACTCTTCTGTAGATAAATCACGGTATTTTTCATCAACGTAAGGTTTGATATTTGTGACACGTGAGCGTACAGACTTAATTCCTTTTGATTCAATTTTAGCTTTTCTTGGTTTTAATACATTATTAGTCTCGTCTAAGTCTGAATCAAATAAAATAGTTCCGTGAGCTGTCATTCGACCGTCTTTAGCGTACATAGCATTTCCAGAGAATTTCTTCCCATCAATAAGTAGGTCATTACGCCCTTCTAAAGCTGCTTCCGTTGCTCCCATCTTATGTAGAGCGTCGATGATGGGTTCCGTCACACTCTTGAAGTCGCGGAAAGTTCCATCATCATCTTTAATAAAGCAGAAACAAAAGTTTCCTAGATCATGATATACGGCCCCGCCACCAGACATACGACGAACAACTTGCACATTATGTTCGTCAACATACGATTGGTTAATTTCTTCCGTCGTATTTTGATTACGTCCAACGATAATTGAAGGTTCATTAATATAGAATAGCAGAATCGGTTCGTCAACTAGACGATTTTCTACTAAATAAGTTTCTAGTGCAATATTCAGGCTGGCATCATAATTATTACCATTATCCACAAAAATCATAGTTGTTATCCTCTTTCTCTAAACATTTTCTTTAATTGTCGCAACAGTTTCTGTATTTAACTCATCTAAAATTGCTGTCACTAAGCGTACAGTGTTTTTGAAGTCATCTTCATGAATGACTGAAGTAGTTGAATGTAAGTAGCGAACCGGAACCGTAATCGCGATGGATGGAATACCTGCTTGAGCTGTATGAATCGATCCAGCGTCTGTTCCTCCACCTGGAATAAATGTATATTGGAATGGAATGTCATGTTTTTCAGCAATGTTTACGACAAAGTCACGTAAACCTTTGTGAGAAATCATCGACGCGTCAAAGACAATAACTTGTGGCCCTTTTCCTAATTCACTATCCGCTTCTGCTTTAGTCATGCCTGGCGTATCACCTGCAGTACCTGTATCTAAGGCGATCGCGATATCTGGTTGAACTAAGTTCGCAGCTACTTTAGCACCACGCAAGCCAACTTCCTCTTGAACATTCGCCCCAGAATAAAGTACTGTTTGATGGCCTTTTTCTTTGGCGTGTTTTAAGACTTCTACTGCTACCGCCACGCCAATTCGGTTGTCCCATGCTTTCCCTAGTAGGAATGGTGTGTCGTTTAGGCGACGAGTTTTAATTAATGGTGTAATCATGTCACCAGGACGGATGCCCATTTTTTCAATGTCTTCTTTTGATTGTCCTCCAACATCGATAAAGATATCTTTCATGTCGATTGGTTTTTTACGCGCTTCTGCTGTCAATACGTGAGGTGGTTTTGACCCAGTAACCCCTTCGATTTCTTTACCATCTCTTGTTGTAATAACAACTTCTTGTGCGAGAACAACTTGACTCCACCAGCCACCGATCGTAACGAATTTGATGAATCCTTTATCAGTGATTTCACTCACCATAAAACCAACCTCATCCATGTGAGCTGCCATTAATACTTTAGGACCCGCTTCGTTACCAGTGTGTTTACCGAAGATACCTCCTAAACCATCTTGAACGAATTCGTCCACATAAGATTCCGTTTCTTTCTTGAAAAGTTCACGGACTTGCGTTTCATTTCCGGCAATCCCGTTTACTTCTGTTAAGTTTACTAATAATTCTTTGTTTAATTCCATACATTCATTTCCTTTCTGACTTTCTTCATTACTGAGTATTTTAACACATTTTCATTATAAATAGTGATTATAACACTTAATAATTTGTTATTTCCTATATAAAGGTTTACTCATTGATTTTGACGATTATTTTTCCGATATTCTCGTTGTTTTCCATCATCTCATGCGCTTTTGGTAGCTCTGAGAAATCGAGTACTTCATGAATAATTGCTTTGATTTCCCCTGATGCAAAATGCGGCATGACGTTCTTCACGAACTCTTTCGTTAACACACCTTTATAAGCATTGCTTCTTGGGGTCAAGAGCGTCCCCTTAAGATGAATGCGTTTCTGCATAATATCAAAAATATTAAATTGCTCCACTTCAGATCCACCTAGTGTCCCAATCAGTATCCATCTCGAATCGACCTTGGCACTTTTTAGATTTAAGTCATAATAAGAAGCTCCAATAAAGTCTAAAATAACGTCAACACCTTCGTCATTTGTTTCTTCAAGCACCCGTTTGGCGATATCTTCTTCTTTATAATTAATCGGAAAATCAGATCCTAATTCTTTCATTTTCTCTAATTTCTCTTTGCGACTGGATGTCGATAAGATTTTGGCGTCACTTAATTGCTTGGCCATTTGAATTGCGGCTGTTCCCACTCCACTAGCACCTGCATGAATTAAAATACTTTCACCTTTTTTCAACTCACCTAACCAGTACATAGTTTGATAAGCAGTTAAAAATACTTCTGGAATCGCAGCGCCTTCTTCATATGTCAAATTCTCTGGTAAAATCATCGCGAACTCTGCGGGCATCACTGCGTATTCTTGATACGATCCTTGAATGACTAAGCCAGCAACGCGCGTTCCTGGTTTTAGGTCTGTTCGATCAGAGCGATTTTCAATTATTTCACCTGCAACTTCAATTCCTAACACTGGATACGGTGCTTCTAGTTGTTTGTTCTCTCGCGTAAGAATCTCAGTTCGGTTAATACCGAAAGCTTTTACTTTAATTAACACTTCACCATCTGCTGGAAGTGGCGTCGTACTTTCTTCTTGAATTAATTTATCTACGCCACCTGGTTCAGTAATTGTCCATGCTTTCATGTTATTCCTCCTAAGTGATTGTATTATCATGGATAAGTTGTTCATCCTCTCTCCTATGATATCAAAAGTACTAAGGCAAACAAAAATCTTAGCTCAAAATAAAAAAGCCGCTATAAAATAGCGGTTTGAGTTTGAATATATTATTTTGCTTTTAATGCAGCCATTGTGATGTAGTTGTAAGGTTGGTTGAAGTGAGGTAAGAAGAAAATATCTGTTAACTTCAACGTATCAATCGTTACTTTTTGTTGAATGGCTAATGAGAACATATGAATCGTTGCTGACATGTCATAACGTGAAGCAATTTGAGCTCCCACAATACGGCGAGTTCCTTTTTCAAAGACGATACGGATCTTAACTGTTTCATTATCGCTCATGTAAGGTGATTTTTGAACATCTTCATGCTCAACATAATCCACATCAATACCAAAACGTTGACAAGCTTTTACTGAGTATCCCGTTGATACTAAGTTTAAACCAAAGATTGAAATACCGTTTGATCCTTGAACACCCACGTGTTCTAAGTCAGTTCCAGCAACGTTATGTCCTCCAACGATTCCTGAACGAACAGCGTTACTTGCTAATGCGATGTAAGCTGTATCTTGTAAAGCATTAGAGTAAACTGTCGCACAGTCACCAATTGCATAAACATCTGGATCACTTGTTTGTTGGTGACGGTCTACTAAGTAAGCTCCATTCGCAAATAATTCTAAATGGTCTTGACCTAAGTCATTGTTTGGACGGAAACCAATAGCGTTAACTACTAAATCAACGTCATACTGACCTTTATTTGTTTTAATTGCTTTAACACGACCTTCTTCACCTTCATAAGCTTCAGCTAATTCACCAAAGTGTAAGTCTAAGCCGTTGTCAGCTAAGTTTTTGTCCATTAATTGAGCAAACTCTTCATCATAATAGTTTGATAATGATGTAGACATTGCATCGAATAATAATACTTGTTTACCGCGACGTTGAATTGCTTCTGCAATCTCAACACCAATATAACCAGCACCGATTACAGCAACTTTTTCAATTTTATCACTGTTTAACTCTTCATCAACCGCTTGTCCTTCTTGGAATAATTTCAAGAAGTGGATTCCGTCTAAGTCTTTACCTGGCACATTTGGTTCAATTGGTTTAGAACCAGTTGCTAAGATTAATTTATCATATGATTCTTCAATCTCTTCACCGTCTTTTGTTACAGCATGAACAACTTTATTATCATAATCAACACGATCAACTGTTGTTTCCATTAAGATGCGTGCACCTTTATCTTCAAAATCTCCACTCTCTGTATAGAATAAATCATTACGATTTTCTACTTCGCGAGCAACCCATAAAGCAGTACCTGCTCCAACATAACTAATGTTATCATTTTTCTCAATTAATACTACTTCATGACCTTCGTACTCATCAAGTAAAACATTCGCTGCAGCAATCCCCGCATGGTTAGCACCAATAATTACAACTTTCATCAATTATTTCCCCCTAATATACCTTTTTAAATCTAATAAGTACATCATATCACAAAGATATTTAAAATTTAAGTTAAAATATTATGAGTAACTTTGTGAAAACAGCTTGAATATTGACATAACAGAGTTTTCATCCTATTCAATATCCTTATAATAATTGCTTATAGGCTTGTGAAAATTGAATTTAAGTTATTAACCGCTGTTACAAAATCCTTTTATTCCAAAGTTTATAATCTTTTAATCATTACTTGTAGGCAATTCCAGAAATTCAGGTTTGTAAAAATTCGCAAGTTAGCGAACACAATGAATAGTTTGTGAAATAGATTATTATGAAATATTAAACTCAATAATGTAACAGAGTTGGCATTGGCTGTGAATTTTGGAATTATAGGGATTTAGGTCCTTGAGAATTTCTCAAAGATGGTTTTTCGCAACTTGGTGGCCTGATATTTTCTCAGGGACACAATTATCATTCCAATTCAAAAATAGCGCCCAACATTGTTGAGCGCTTCCCTATTTAATCTGTCTGTTTTTTGTACCACCATGGTACATATAAGAAAATCATCAACATCGCCACTGCGATCCAAGCCATAATAATATAAGCTAACTGAAGTGTTAGTGGCTGAGTCAATACAGCAATCACTGCATACACAAGCAATTGAATAAAGGCAATGACTAAAGATGTTCCTTGAAATGCTTTAACAATAGACCCTTCTCGGTTTGGATAAATAATTTGGAAAGGTTGATTACTATATAATTTCATCAATGGAACTAGCTGGATAAACGTGAGTACATGACTCAAGACACCCATTCCTAATAACATCCAAATATTACTTGTCATCATGATCAGTACAGAAATAAATAACGTCACACGTAACCAAACACCACTGTATGCATTATTTCTAAATATAGCTCTCAAGAATAAGAATGAATAGCGGTTATTATTCAAGTTCTTCATGAATGACAGTAACCCATCTAAATATGGACGGCGTTTAATCGATGGTCTCAAGTGAGGTACATCCGCAAAAATCGAAATCCACTTATATAAACTTGCCTCACGACGCGTCTCTTCTTCCACAATATGATCAAAAGCCACCCAGCGGTTACTTCTTTGAGTCATCGCCCAGGCGATATAAACAATCAAGAGTAAAAGCATCACCAAAGGTATGTATATATTAAATGTCACAGGTAAACTAAACGTTATGAATAACGCGACTGCAACTAATAAAGTATGATGCCATCTGGATAGAGGTCGCCCAATGATTTGAGCAAAGCCTAAATTAAAAATATCTAAATACAGTAACATAAAGCTAATAGCTTTAAAGGCAACCATATAAAGGATTAGCAACCAACTTTGACTCAAACTCCAAACAGAAATCAAATCTAGAAACGGCATAATCATTGCTGTTCCGAGTGAAATAATAATCGCTGGTAAGACTAAAGATACTAAAGCACCTTTCAACCAATAACTATGCCACTCTTCTCCTCGAGCAAACAAATAACTTTTGTCAGGATCCTTCGTATACCACATCGGCTGTCCAAATTGAAATATCGTTGCCAACCAAATGACAACACTCAGGATAATTACCCAACGAATAACACTTAAGTCTAAAGCTTGTAATTGAATCAGTAATTCACGGTAATACAATGCACCAAAAGCTAAGATCACTAGCATAATAATTGAAAAGTGATCATTCATGATTAGCCTTGCGTACTTACCAATTTCCTTTAAGTAATTTGAAAAGCGCTGTTGCCATAAGCTTTTGAAGTCACCCATTAAAGCGCCTCCTCTTGCTCAGTCATCGCGATATAAATATCGTCTAACGAAGCTTCCGGCATCATAAATTGCTCTCTCAACTGCGAGACATTACCTTGACCGATTAAAACTCCTGCTCTTAACATTAAGAAGTAATCGCACAACTCATCCGCAATACTCAACACATGCGTTGTGAATAAGATAGCTGTTCCATCAGCTGCACGCTCTTTTAATAAATTAGTAAAATCACGAATCGCAATGGGATCTAAGCCTAAGAATGGTTCGTCAATAATTAAGATTTTTGCATCTGTAATTAATGCACAGACTACCATCACCTTTTGCTTCATTCCTTTTGAAAAATGCGTTGGGAACCAGTTTAGGTTCTTGTCAAGTCTAAACATCTTCAATAAAGGTTCCGCACGCTGCATGGCGACATCAACAGGAATGTTATATCCAAGGGCCGTCATTTCAATATGCTCTCTTAAAGTCAATTCCTCATATAAAATCGGTGTTTCTGGAATGTAAGCAATATTTTGTGCATAATCTTTATGGCTATCAACAATTGATTGGCCGTTAATCTTCACTGACCCTTGTTGTGGTTCTATTAAACCAAGAATAGTCTTTAATAACGTTGATTTTCCGGCACCATTTAATCCGATTAAACCAACGATTTCTCCAAATTTAATTGAAAAATTAACATCTTTCAATACAGGCACTTGTCTGTACCCACTAAATAAATTATCTACTTGTAGTGTCATTATACTCTCCTTTATCGAAGTAAAGTTACTTAGTCATTATATCATATCCATCCGAACTTAAGATGAACTGACAGCGACTAATTAGTTGTATGGTTTGGGTCAAGAATAATGCGCCAAATTTTTAAAGAAACATTTAACTTAGAACGCACAGAAATTTCTTCATAAGTTCCATCTGCTCCAATCACTAATACTTCATTATGTGTCGAGTTAAAACCAATGCCTTTATTTGATACATCATTAGCAATAATCCAATTCGCATTTTTCTTTCTTAATTTACCTGAGGCATACTCAAACAGATTCTCTGTTTCAGCCGCAAAGCCAATTAAAACTTGATTCTTCTTCTCTTTACCAAGTGTTGCGAGGATATCTGGGTTCTCAGCGAAATCAAGTTGGAATGAATTATCATTACCTGCTTCTTTCTTAATCTTTTGATCCGCACGGTTAAGGACACGGTAATCGCTTACTGCTGCAGCCATCACCACATAATTTGTATCTAAAAAGTATTTATTCAACTCTTGTTGCATCTCAACTGCAGAGTCCACATAAACTGCTGTAATATTATGAGGCACCTTTAAATCACGTTTAGTTGAGATTAAAGTAACGTCCGCTCCATAAAAACTTGCCGCTCTAGCCATCGCATACCCCATCTGACCAGATGAATCGTTTGAAATGTAGCGTACAGGGTCAATTCTTTCAACTGTTCCACCGGCAGTTACCACAACTTTTTGTCCTTCAAGCCATTGTGGAGAATTATGACACATATATTGGTACTCAACCATCTCAATAATGTCTTCTACAGACGGCATACGCCCTTTTCCACTATAACCTTCAGCTAAAAATCCTTCGTCAGGTTCCATAACGACATAACCGAAAGACTCTAAGCGACTAATATTCGCTTGAGTTGCTGGATTATCAAACATTTTAGTGTTCATTGCCGGAACGATCACACGTAAATTATTTACTGCCATTAATGTACTGGACACAGCGTCATCTGAAATACCATTAGCCATCTTTCCTATTATATTCGCTGTTGCTGGTGCAACTAAAGCAACATCTAACCAATCAGCAATATTAATATGTTGAATCGATGCAGGATCATGTTCATCAAAAGTATCTGTTAGTACTGAATGTTTAGTTAATGTTTGTAAAGTCAGTGGCGTAATAAATTTCTGAGCACTTTCACTCATAACCACTCGAACGTTAGCTCCTTTTTTAATTAATTGGCGCGCTAACTCACCCATCTTATAACTGGCAATTCCGCCGGTAATAAATAAACCTATATTTACTTGATTTAGCATTATCACTCACTCCTTGTCATTATATTAATTGTAAATGATATTAGTGAAACTGACTAGTCTTATGTCTGTATTTCAATCTATTATAGGAAAAAATGTATAAAAAAAAAGACCAAGCCGAAGCTTGGTCTTAAAGTCTAATTAGTTAAAATTAGTTTTCTTTTTTGAATGAAGGTGCTACTAAACCAACACCAGCTAATACTGCTAATGCAGCAGCTCCAAAGATTGCGTATGAAGAAGACTCACCAGTTTCTGGTAATTCTGCTTGTCCAGAACCTTTGTTAGATCCACCGTTGTTAGATCCGTTTCCGTTGTTAGATCCACCGTTGTTGTTGTCTTCTTCGTCTGAAGATTCGTCTTCGTCTGAAGATTCTTCGTCATCTGAATTTTCTTCGTCATCTGAAGATTCACCTGGCACAGTATTTCCTTCTTCGTCAGTATCTGGACCTTGGTTACCAGGTACTCCATTGTCTTGCTCTTCTTCTAAGTCTTCAACATTTTTCTCAGCGTCAGTTAATTGGTCTTCTAATTCAGTTGAAGATAATCCACGTACGCGTTCGATTGTTTCCATTTCTTCTTTAGTGATTTCACCTAAGCTAGTGTTTGAGTTGATGTTTCCATCTACTACTGCTTGGTGTAAAGCTAATTCTAATTCTGAAATGTGACGTTCTAAAGCAGCGTATTCACGTTGTGCGTTACGTAATGTAGCGTAAGCAGCGTCTTTAGCAGCTAAAGTAGTCTCAACGTTTGTTTCTGCAGTTGCTAATGCATCTTGTAATTCAGTAACTTTTGCAACAGCAGCGTCAGCAGCAGCTACAGCATTATCGTATGCAGCTTGTGCGTCACCTTGGATACCAGCTTTGTTGTAGATGTTTTGTGCATCTGTATAAGCAGCTTCGATGTTACGGATTGTTTGGTCGTATTCTGCTGTAGCAGTTACGTTTGCAGCATCACGTTGTTTTGCAGCGTTAGCAATTCCGTTAGTTTCAGCAGCTTGTGCAGTAGATAAGTTAGCTGAAGCTGTTCCTTGAGCAGCGATTGCATCAGCTAAGCGAGCGTCAGCAGCATTGATTTCATCTTGTGTCCAAGGATTTTCTGCGTTTTGGTAAGCAGTTACGTCAGCTTGTGCTGATTGTAATTCTTGGTTTGCAGTTGCTAAAGCATTTTCAGCAGCTGTAGTAGTATCTTGTAAATCACGAACTACTTCGTTGTATGCATATTCGTTTTCAGCTTTTTTGTCTGCTAATAATTCTGCAGCAGCTTGTTTTTCAGCTTCGAAGTCACGGTTTGTTAAACGTAAAACTTCTGCTAATTCGTCAACGCGAGCTTGTTTAGCGTTACGGTCAGCAATTGCAGAATCTAAGTCAGTACGTAATTCGTTACGTTCTGCAACAGCATCGTTATAAGCTTCTTCTTCAGCGTCATATGCAGACTCAGCAGTAGCGATAGCGTTACGTAATGCATCACGTTGTGAAGCACCAGCGTTAATTTGCGCAGCTACATCTTGGATGAATGCGATGTAATCAGCTTGTGACATGTTTTCGATTTGTACGTTACGTGGATCGTAAGTAACTCCATCAACAACGATTGCAGCGCTAGCAGTAGTTGCTCCAACACCAGCTAAAGTAAGGGCAGCAGCTGAAATAGCTACTAATTTTTTAAGGTTTTTCATAATTGTTTTCCTCCTAATAATTTGAGACCTATTTAATAGATTCTCCTAAGCGACATTACAACTGGCAAGTTTAACATGCCTAATTTGATAAACTTACCAAAGCATCATTCTTTATAGAAATAAAGAATTTCTTAAGTTCATCTTAAGAAAACTATACCAAGATTTATTTTAGTCGTCAATCGTTTACACAAGATGATACATTCTTGTAACACTTCTGTTAAAATTGAAACTTAATAAATCTTTAAGCTTCTAAATAAATTCTGACTCAGTCATTCATTATTGATTAAAACTTAGAACACAAGAACTCAGTCCTTTATGCTATAAAACTATTATAACGCAACTCTTAAGAAAATCAACAACAATTTAAGAATTTCTTAAACTTTATAAAACTTTTTAGTCTTGATCGTAGTAGAACAACTCTACACTGCCTGTTTCAGTGTCTTCGTAAGCTTCAACATTTCGCATTTCTGGGTCTGTATAACTTGTCCATACGTGACGAATCTGATGTCCACCCGCAAAGATATGTTCCACAATATTAGCATCATCTAAACCATTTCTTAAGTTTTCAATTGATAATTCAGTTTCAGCTAATGCGAATAATTCTTCAACGTTAATTACAAACTCTTCATCTAAGCGTGGCGTTCTAATATCATATTTCATGGTTGTTACAACATTACTACTTGAATCTACTTGTAGTGTTAATAGAACGATTCTTTCGTCCTCAACAGAATAATAGTCGTAATAAGTTGAATTTCCAGCAACTTGTTCTTTACTTGGTTCCCCTAAAAGGTCACTTAACTCTTCTGGAGTAACCGTTAATGTGACACCATCGACCATTCCGCTTAACTCTTCGTATCCACTAATAATAGTTTCACCGTCTAATAAAGTTAATTCTTCATAATTTGCTGGAGCAAATCTCTTCACAAATTGGTTTGTAGGCTCTTCTTCGGCAGTTTCTTCATCATCACTTACTTCTTCATCACCAGTTTCTGTTGCTTCTTCAGAAGGCTCTTCAGTCACTTCTTCTTCAGTTTGATTTTCAATTTCTTCTATATATGTAGCAATTGAATCTTGTAATTGATTTAGTAATGAAGTTCCCTCTGCTTCACCTGTTGTATGACTTAATACATACTCATTGTCTAAAGTAATAAACTCGTAAGCTCCTTCAGTTGCACTTGGTGTCGCAATTATAGTGTAAGTTACATCATTTGATGATAACTGATATAAAGCAGTGACAAATAAATCTTCAGCATACAAGCCGGCATTTTCTTGGTCAACTAAGCCTAGTATTGTTTCTGAACTTACTGGCTCACTTGTTGTTTGCGCAGTACTTGCTTGTAGGAGTGCTGATCCAATTAAGTTTCCAGCTTCGTCACCGATTAAGATGATTTGCGCTGGTAAAGCTCCTTCTTCTTCTGTTTCTTCAGAGTAATTGAAGACTAATACATTTTGTCCATCTTCAGTTGTCGTTTGTTCCGGAACAACATTACCTTCAAAGTTTGTTAAGATTTCATCAAAAGTACTTCCCATTGTTGCTGTCTCTGAAGTAATATCATTTAGTTCAAAGTCATTGATTAATGATTGATAATCTTCCCAAGCTAAAGCAAAGTTAGGATCTTCGAGAGATGCCGCTAATAATGATTCTAAGTTCTCAACATTTGAATTGATTCCAAATTGAGTAGCGAGCGATGTTTCCGATTCATCTGTACTCGTTGATACTGGTGTTCTTGGAACCGTTCTTGGTGGAATATATGGATTTGTCGGATAAGTAGGTGTAGGTGTTGGAGTCGGTGTCGGAGCTGGTGTTTCTTCTGAACCACCATCTTCCGTTTCCTCTTCATCTTCCCCACCAGTTCCGTCTTCATCTTCTTCATCAGTTCCGTCTCCAATTTCTTCACCGGTACCTTCTTCATCTTCCCCACCAGTTCCGTCTCCTTCTTCTTCGGGGTCTGGATTTGGTTCTGGCTGTTTTGATTGGCCTGGCTGTTCCGGATTTTCTGGAACTTCTGGTTGTTCGGGCGAGTCTGTAACAGGTATTTCTCCAGCGGGTGGTTCCGTAACAACAGTCTGGTCTCCGACTTCTTCAGCCTGCACAATCGTTGCCATCGATCCAACAATTAAATTCGCGCTTAATAAACTTACGACAAGGGTTTTTAAAGATTTCTTCATCTATGTCACTCCTTCATATTATATGTAACAATTATATCATCATTCTTAACTTAAGGTAGTCAAAGCACAAGTTTCTTATAAATAATTCTATATATTTGATGAATTGTAAAATTAAGTGCGACAAATAAAGAAACCCATAACAGGTTCGTGTAAAATGTTAGT
>NZ_JBHSHQ010000045.1:0-42318 GCF_042652985.1 Ruoffia tabacinasalis
GACCAATACAGTAAGTTAGTAGGTAACACATTGTTTACGATAAGTGGCTAACTTCAACTTGAAATTTCCGTCTCAAATTAAGTTATAAATCGGCCAAGTTTTTAATAAATCTTCATCTTCTTTTTTAAGAGTTTTTATTTCATTTGTTACATTTTCTTCAAGTAGTATACGTAGACTAATAGTCTCAAGCTGTTGTTGAGAGACGTCCAATAAATCATTAAGAAGATTTATTTCCACCTTAGATAATTTTCTTTTTCTAAGTATAACTTGAAAGTAGTTAATATAATTTACTGTAGATTTTCCTTTGTCAAGTAGTAGTTCCGCAATTAATTCTGAAAGTTTGTAAAACTCTTCTTGTTTACTACGATCATAAGTTGATATAGTATTCAATAAGTATTGATTGATATAAAAATATGGCTTATTATTGGTAGTAAAAATCCTCTCAACATCTTCAAATATGTGTTTATAGTTATAGTCAGCTACTTTTTCTAAATTGTCAAATGGAACTAGACTTGGATAGGTTTCTCCTTCTTCGTCATCTAAAATATATCTAATAAAAATTTCATCATTAATATAAAACATGTTGTGTATATCTTTATCCGTGATTAATAAATAATATAAATTATCTAATACACTAATAGTCCTTACGACTGCTTCATCTGGAAAATGACCTTTATAAATATGAACCAATTCTGTAAGTTGGTCTATTTCCTTATCACTCATTTCAAAATAATTTAAGTTTTTATCAATTTTTAATTTAGTAAATATCCGATCTAAATCAATAAATTGAGATTTTATATTGTTAAAAGTCTCATCAAATGTTTCATCGCTATTCTCAGTAATTGTCTTATCAATTTTAAAGAGGTAGTCATTGATATAAATGCCAAATCTAATTATGTTATCCATTTTACGTAATACTGATATTATTTGATCTAATGTATCTTGTCGAGATATTGTAAAAGTGATTTTAACTGTTTCTTTATGGATATTTAAAAAGAGAAACTCTTCTATATTTATTTCAGCTTCTTCTTCATTTTTGATGGTAATGTAACTCTTCAACTTTTTTCCATCGTATAATTTAGCATCAACTTCCTTAACAGAATAAACAGAATCAGCTATAATTCTTCCGGCTGGAATACTTAATCCAGACCCATTTTTATAGTATAAGATGGGCTCTTGATTTAAAAGCTCTCTTTGATTGTTTTCTATATATTCCTTTCTACCAATAAAAGTAGTCGTTAATTGCTTACCATCTAAATTACTTAATGGTAAATTGAGTATATCAGGAGACTGTCTACTTCTATGTAGTATAAAAGTTTTTAACACTGTAATAATTCCATCTACATTTACAGGGAATCTTTTAAACTTTAAAGATATTTTATTACTTTTATTTTCTTCAAAATTTTGCAAATCAAAAGGAAGTAAATCTTTATAAAATATAGTTTCTGTTTTATTTGGAAAGTCAATGTAAACTACAAAGAATAGTCCCCCGCCAATTCGTTTAAATCCTAGTAAATCAGATTTATCTATCGAAAATTTATTGTTTTTGTTAATTCTTTTGTTTGTAGTCCCTTTTATCTGAATTTTGATTTCATTATTAAAATTTTCCTTAGTTCTATTTGCACCTTCTTTAATATCGTATAAAAAAACTGATCCATCAAATATAGGAGTTTTATCATTACTATCAAAAAAGGTTTGTATACTTGATGAGGATTCCAGTACATCTTCTAAGACTCTAACTGCTTTTTTTCTATTTGTTCATTGTTCTTTTTCATAAATTACCCTTCCAACATTTTATAGAATCATACTAATTTTCTTAATAAATAGTTATAACAAAAAAACAGAAGTTCGTTAACTTAGAATGATTAATTAGATTTATACTTTGTTCAAATTGTTTTCTGTTGCTTAAATCATAGTTTGAGTTTTGTCTGATTCCTGGTAAGAGGTGATTGATTTACTGGTCTTATTATATTCAAGGCAGAAATTTTTATATCGACTCGACACATTAATCTGAACTTCCTTATTATTAATAGGTGAAATTTTTGTGATTCTAAGATTTCTTCTATTCACACCACTAATTGAAACAACATAGTCAATCACAATCTTAGGATTAAATTCCACAACAGAGACACGTTCTTCATTTTTAATTAAGTTTATAATATTTTCATAAGAACATTTTCCAATTTCACTTAATGCGCCCGTCGCAATTGCACCGATAATAAAAATAAAAAATTGATGGTAGTCACCAGCTCCACGTTCAAATGCACTTTGCCCTACTAAGTAACGCTTTGATTCGGATTTACTTGAATTGATAGTTAATTCATAATCTTTTATTTCTTCAGGAGCAGCCCACTCAAACGATAAGAACGATACTTCTTCATCTGTCTCATCTAATTCATTTGTTTGATCTTCAATTACTTCTGGAACATCCTTAGATATAAAGTGTAAATAATCAATTAAAGTACTTATATCTTCACCAAAATATATATGAACATTTAGATAACAAAAAGAATCAAATTCTTCAGCTATTATATACAGACCATCGCCATATTTATCAAAAATTAGTTGTCTTAGTGTAAAAACGATTTTCTGTATACTGACTTCTGTGTATATATCGACTTTTTTTAAATGTTTAACTTCTTTAATCGATAATCCAGTGTTAGTAAATATAGGCCTATATAAATCGATATATATATTTTTGAATTTATTCATGGTTTAACCCCTCATCCACTTTGAGGTAAAGATTTATTTTTACTCATCAGCCTCAAAATCATCATAGTTTATTTGGTACACACATATTCTTGTGCGGGTTCTACGCCAACTTTATATTCAATCATTAATTCTGTTAGCTGAATTCCATCAATCAATACTATCCCTTGATTTCTCGCAAATTCTAGCGCTCCTTTTGTATAACTAGAAGTTGTGATAAATACACCTCGATCTGCGTTAACACTTGCTAGCGCTCTATAGAAACCTTGTACTGCTGGTCTCCCAACTACATTCTGTTCAGCATATCTTTTCACTTGTAAATAAACAGTACTCGTTCCTAGAGGGTCTTGATTAATTATCCCATCGATTCCCCCATCATTTGACTGAGTAGTCACTGTAACGTTACCATTCTTCCCACTATATCCCATAGTATCTAATAATTTCACGACCAGTTTCTCAAAAAAGATAGGATCTGTTTCGTGAAGTTTATTTAATAACTCAATTTCTACTTCATTATTCCGTTCATTAATTAATCTCTCAACAATTTCTTGAGGATTATCTTCTTCATCTGAAGGAGTGAAACTTACATTAGTCTCAGCACCAACTTTCGACTTATCTTCAGATCTCTTATTTCTTAATTCGAGTTCTTCCATGTATGCTTTGTGCTCGGGTTGATTCTGTAAAATCTCTGTCGTTAATGAATCTCGGTATTCTTTTAATAATTCTTTTCCCTTTTCTGTAATTTGATACACTGCTCGTTTAGGTTGGTTAATCGCATTTGCCTTGTATAAATCACCTAATGCAAAACCTATTCGATTAGCTAAGATACTCTGGCCACTCTCACTTTTCGAGTACTCTTTGCTTCTTAAATCATCAGGTAGTCCTGAATAATCAAGTACGCGATTTACAATAACTTTTCTCGTAGTTTCTTCGCCATTATTTAATATTTCTAATATATAAGGTATAAAAGAATCCCATGTTGGTAGACCACTAGATGATAATTTTAGTTTTTTCCAATCTGTATTCAATGATCAAACTCCTTGCCTAAGATAACTTGTTATTAAAAATATAATGTAGATTTTTATTTTTAGTAATCATCAACTGATAGTTATTTTTTGATTTTCTTAAATAATCCTATTCCACCCATCACTACTGCTGGTGCCAATCCGAGTAGTTTTTTACCTAAATCTTCTCTTTTAGCCTGGTGAAACTTACAATACTTCTTACCCTCTTCGACTTGATTCGGACAATTTTTCTTTTTACATTTCGCCATTCTCTAATTCACTTCCTTCTTCTAGGAATTCATCTACCTTATATTCGATGACTAATCGAGCATTATTCATCTCCATCTGACCCACCAAATCATGTTGCCACCTATTCTCATTGGTTTGAGGCGGTAGCCAACTTCTAATACCTATATCTTTAAATTGAAGGTCAATTTCTCTCAAATCATTTGTCATTGATCGTAGCTGTTCAATACTTATACCTTGCGATCTTTTTAACTTAACTAGTGAACTCTTTGCATTGTTAAAAAATAAATAATCTTCCATGAGCTGATTAAATCTACGTTCTAACGTTTTAGTTGTATAGGTATTAAAAAATGGAGTTCGTTTCTCCCAATCACTAAAATATTGAAGATTAATTTCTATTTCTAGTCTTAGAGTAGCTATCGCTTCATTTAGCAAAACTTGTGCGTGATTTTGTAACTGTTGCCTCGTATTTCGCTTCTCGTCTAAATTGGACTGATTAATCGTTTCTACAGCGCTAATAACTTTCGCATAAGTTTTATGTTTCAATTGTTGATTGATTTCTCTTGCTAGATCAATGATGACATCCATCTGATCTGAAAGAGCATCTAATTTATGATTTAATATTTTATCACTTAATTGATTGACTGCATTTAAATCTTGAGTGAAAAGTTCCATTTCCTCTAATCGAACTTTCTTTACAATCTGATTGTTTTCATCCACAATATTTGGCAATAAACTGCCATTCAGACTTTTCATGAATTGCAATTTCCCATCTTTCATTCCTTCAACCATCTCTGGTGGAATGACTGCCTTATAGATTTTTTCAGGTTCTATCCCTTTTCTCACTATTTCCTTAACAGCTTTCTTTACTGAAGGCTCAAGTATTCTTTTTAACGCTTGCACTTCTTGTTCTGCAGTAGCAAGCACTTCAAAATTAGGCATGTGGACTTCATTTGCAACTTCATTGTTTTGTTCAACGAGTTCGTTCTTATCGTCTTTATTTCTTTTAAATAATGCGTCAAAAAATTCCATAAAATGAATGCACTCCTCTCACCAATCCACATCCAATTCTTTATATGCTGCACCTATTGGATCAGAATAGAAAATCGGTTGGATTCTGCCTGATAGATATATCTTAGTTGTTCTTTTTCTCACGATAAGAACTTTTTAATTTCCCTTTATCATAAACTATATAATAACGGTATTTACGAGACTCAAATATATAAATGGTTTCACGTTTTTCATCATTATAATCAATAGATTCTAATTCTAACTGACTTTCATGAATTTTATAATCTTCAGATATTTGTTTTTTTACTTTATTTATATTATGACTTTGAATAAAATCATAATTATGAGGGTATTTCTTTTTAAAAAGACCTATAACAGTAGTAATATCTTTAACTGCTGTGATAATTTCGAATATTACTTTTATACTGCCACCTGATGCACCGGCATTAATTTGAGAAGTTTTTTCATAAATTTTCCTGTATTCAATTTTATATTCATCAAAAAGATTCTGTAAGTATTCTAGACTTTCGGATTCATAATGACCTAAATAATCAATTTCAAGCGTGTAGCCTACGTGACTCATATCTAAAGTCTCTAAAGGAGCGCTGTATTCATTTACTTCAAAATATGATGCGATATAGTTTATCAAACTCTTTACATTAACATCTTTTTCCCAAGCTTTTTCAAGTGAATAATCAAGAATTAAAACATTTAATGACTCTTGTCCTTTATCTTTAATATATTCAAACCCATTTCTAGGAAATGGGTACTTCATTGATTCAAATACATTATGTTTGAATTTTTCAATTTCATTCGATGATAATTTTTCAATTTCTTTATTATAGATTGTTTCTCTATAGGTAATTAAATCTTTACTAAAATTAAATTTTTTACCATCTGTTTCGAATAAATTACTTCTTTCTAACACTAAATACAGTTTCACATTAAATCCCTACTCCCGCAATTATAAATTTTCCATCATTCTTTATACTTTTGGAGATATAAACGAAAACATAATAAATCATTCAAACACTTCATCTAACTTTTCTTCTAACGTTCCATCTTCTGCGTATGGATAAGCATCTAATTGTGCAAAGTTCTTTTGGCTAATTCCTTCAGTCAATTCACTAAATATGAAGCTTGTCGCAATTCTATAAATAATTTCTGTGGGAGCTAATCCATACACTTGGTTCTCTAGGATATGTTTTAGACGGTCATAATCATCAGGGAATTCTGACTTGATTACTTCACTGTTATACAACCTTTTAACAACTTCTGTGATGTATAAACCTGACTTCATATACAAATCAATAAAGGTCTTAGAAGAATCATCGTAAATACCTGGATTTTCATCTTCTAATTGTTGTACCATCTTTTGTACAACCCATTTAGGCGTATAAATTTGATTGGTATTTTGAGGTGGAATATAGTCATAAATATTCTCTTCCGTCTCTTCAAAGTAATTTGATAACTCAGATTTCTTGCGTAAAAATTCAAGTATAGATTCATTGAACACTACTTCGTTAAACAAGTTACCATTGAATAGTTGTTCTTCACCTTCATCATCAACATACGTACCTCCATCTCGTAAGAAAATGAACTCATCTAATGTAACACCTGTAACATCATAAAATACTTCATCACTAACATACTCATCAAAGTTCATTAAATTTAAATCATCATTCCCATATGCCATGATAAAACTAGGTATTGCTCTAGAAAACCCTCGTAAGTTTGATCGTATATCATCTTCTACGGTACTCTTTTTCTTCTCTTCTAGTTTTACTTCATGTTCTTCTATGATCTCTGTAGTCGTTTCTAAAACTATTTCCTCTATTTTATCTTTCAGATCACTATAAGTTTCTTCAATAAAGGCTTTGTTTTCTTCCTCGACTTTTTTAGGATCTTTTAACACACCGTCATCTTCTAATTGGGCTTTACGGTCTGCTTGACGTGCTTTTAACTCTGCTTCGAATGTTTCGGTTGCTTTATCGATCTTTTCTTTAGCAGCACGCTCTTTTTCCTTCCGTTGGTTAATAGTTAGCCCATACTCCGTACGCATTTTATCAAAGCTTGGCTCTAATTCTTTGCTTAGGGCATCACTTAACTTTTCTCGAACTTGAATATTGGCTGTAAGACCTATGTCTGTAGGTTGAACAATCTCCTCGATTTCTTTTCTCTCGTAAATCTTGTCACCAAAAAGTCTGTCTCTTTTCCCATCGACAACTTCATCTTCTACAAATGCATTTCCTTCTTCATCTACGTTTAAATCTTCTACATCTTTCGAATCTACTTTATCTTTATCTGTCGTTAATTTACCCTGCTCTGTTTTTTCAAACTTATTGATAATATCTAAGGCCTTTTTAGATCGGAATATACCTGCAATATTATTAAATAATAAGTTACTCATGAATCCACGTCGAACTACCTCTCGTGATTTAATTCTTTTTGGTAAAGTGAGAACTTGGTTGGCATCTAATTCAGTCATTTGACCGTCAGTATCTTCGCCAATAACTGGAAAGAAATTTAGCAAACGCTTTATATTATTTTCACGTTCTTCCATTGTTCCACTTCCGCTGGAGGTTGAACTATTTAAATTATTCGAAAATTCATCAATAATGTCCAAAGTTCTCTCAGGTGCAAAATCAAAAATGTAAGCATTTTGCTTTCGATAAGTTACTGGATTACCTTCAGCATCTCTATCCGACCATTTATGAGGATTTTGAGCACGAAAACCTGCTTGCATATAAAGAGCTGGAGATTTCACATTGCTTAACATCAGAACACCAGACCACTCAGGGACGGTTACACCTGTTGTCAATTGACCAACTGTGAGAGTAATTGTTTTGTCATTATTAGCTATTGAATTTTTTACACGTTCTAATGCACTATTTCGACCGTCAACATTCTCTTCATCAACTTCTATCTCTTCTCCGTTAATCTGTTCGAGTCTTCCATCTCCAGCTACAGAGACTATTTCATAGTTCTCAAATACGGGGTGATTTCGTAAAATATTAGCAAGGGCTTTGGCACTATCTACTCTATCCAACAACCATAAAGTATGCTTTAATTCATTTCTTAATTCTGGAGTAGAAAATGGATATTTTTGATTACTTGTTAAAGAATCTAGCCAATTTAAGACATCTGCTTCATAAATTAAATTGCCCTTATCATCAGTAGAAAAAAATTCATTCAGATCAAAAGCATAATCCACATTCGTCTCTTCATCTAAATCAGCACCTAGTTTAATTCGGTTAACAATCATGTTCGACATTTGATATGTATACATGTTTAAAGTAGGTAATTCTTCATATGGATTATGTTCATCAGTTTCACTTTCATCCCAGTTCGCTTTGGCTTCCTGCTCATCCATATAAGACCAGTTAAATATTTGATTGGATTCAAATTTATCACTAGCAATTTGTTTAAAAGGGGTCCCTGAAAGATGCAATATGTAGTCCGTTTGAATTCTCTCTAAAGCAAACTCAGTTTTATTCGTGTCAACAGCCTCATGTGCTTCATCAATTACTACTAAGTCCCAATTTAAGTCTCTAACCCAGCGTAATTTTGGATAATCCCCTCCAAAGTAAGCAGAACCTTTTAAATCCTGCAAACTAACAAAAGCGATTTGGTTTGGACCCCCTAAATCTATTAATTTCTCTGTGTATTCATTCCGACTTAAAATATCTCTGTGTGCAATTGCAGGACTATCACTTACAAAATAGTAATTATGTTCTTTATCATACTTAATAAATTTTTCGTAATCATCCACCCATGAATTTCCGACTGCTGGTCTGTTTGTTAATATTAAAACATTTGAAAATTCCATTTCT
Source organism: Ruoffia tabacinasalis (assembly GCF_042652985.1). NCBI lineage: Bacteria > Bacillati > Bacillota > Bacilli > Lactobacillales > Aerococcaceae > Ruoffia > Ruoffia tabacinasalis. Next base: position 8,804 of record NZ_JBHSHQ010000045.1, read on the forward strand.
TTAATCAAATCGTAAGTAGTTAAAGTTTTTCCAAATCGTGGTTTAGCATTCCACAAAAACTCTCCTGACTCACGACTTCTGAAATATCCAGCAGTCATTTCAACAGCTTCGGCTTGTTCTTGTCTTAGAACGTAGCTTTCAGATTGTACATAACCCTCTAACTCATGAATATCTTCTTTTAACATAAATGCCGAAACCATTCGCTTTGATTTACTTATATCATTTTCAAAATTAAACCATTCAGTGCCGCTCTCTCTAGGAATACCTTTACGAACCAAGTAAGCATGGAAATCATGATCATTGAAATAATAACCATCATTAAAGCGAGCGACATAATCCCACAATTTTTCAGGAGTTATACCTGCCGTATGGGTTTGTTCACGTATACGTCTATCCACGTCTCTCTCTGTGTAACCAATTTTAAACCAGCCATGTTTCTCTAGGTTACTTGGTGTTCGATAAGCATAAATTTTTGGAATAATACGTGCCTTAGTATTAATATTCGGTGTCTGCATATTATTCCATCTCCTTCACATTTGTTTCTATAAAATTAATATCTTCTTGATTGAGACTATATTTTTTATATAGTTGCTGGTCAATTTCAGATATTGATTTGCTCCAATCAATATCTGATTCGGCCGTAAAATCTTGAATTGGAATATAGGCCCATTTATATGGAGGGTTATCTTGAGTAATTTTCAAAATGCCTAATAAGCTTCTTAATAATTTAGTTCTTAAATACTTACTACAATTCTCAGCCTCAATTTCACTATCAAACTTTCCAATACTAATAAAAGTAGGTGTTGAGGAATCACCAGGTCTACCAACAACCGGTTGACTTAAAATTTCTCCAAAGTCACCAGATCCATTTGCTTTCGGAATAAATACTTTATACTTTTCAATATTATTTTCTAATTTACGTGGTTCTAAATACTTTCGTTCTATCCACCGCCAAGTTCTTGCAGTACCATATAGTCCTAAAATTCTATAAAATAATGTTGTATCATGAGGCTTATTCTCAGTAAACACATATTCTAAGGATTCAAAAGTAGAGGATTTAATTTCATATTCCTCATTTTTGCTTAAAACTTTAACAGTAGGTCGAGTTTTCTGAATGTATTTTAATCTATCATTTTTTGATTTTGGATATTTTTCTAAAAATGTTTCGTTAAACTTTAATGCTGAACGACCACCATACATTATAGATGTAAGATGTTTTTCTGCATTCAAACCAAATTTATTTGCAATATTTCTTAAATTTTCATCAGGAATAAATTGCTTGATTGGTTCTCTCTCTTTAGTGCTATCACGATATAATACCGCTACCCCACCTTTTATATCAGTATTAGGAAAAATTTCAGCCGAGTTTGCATTGTAATACATAACTTCTAAATGTTTATCATTTAGCATTTTTAAATTCCATGGTTTAGGTGTTAAGCCAGCATTAAATAAAAACCTAGCTGGAGTTATTAAGCAATATTTAGTACCAATTTTTTTCGCTGAATCATAAAAATGATGATAAATAGGTTGCTGTCTATTATTCACATCTGACGGCTTCTGATAAGGAGGGTTTCCAAGTACAACATCAAATTTCATGTTTTTTTCGTTCCTTTCTGATATTTTTTTAACTTCCACAATTTTATTTTTATTCCAAAGTTTTATCTTAGCTAATTCAGGTGTAGTGTTTTCTACTTCTTCAACTTCTTCAAATAGACTAAGTTGAGTCCCATTATCTTCAGGGGCACCTACTGAATATGGAACTTCATAAGTTAATCCATCCATTTGAAATACATTAAGACTAATTACTTTAGTGATTTCTAATAGTAATTTTTCTTTTGGAAAAGCTCCGAACATGTAAAAATAGTTATCAATAAATGTCAGAAGTAGATTTTCCCGAGCGAGCAACAAAGAATCACCTTGATATTCATAACCATAACTTGCTTTGAATATTTCAAGTGCCAACCTAAGCCATTCTTCTTCGTATTCTACTTCTTTATTTAATCTTTTAAATTTAAAATCTATGAAGCCCGATCGTTCTTTTAAAGGTATTAATTCTCCTGTTTCCATATCATAACGATTTACCATATATGGAGCTTCCCCGCATGTAATTTCAAGCCATTTAGTTTGGATAAAATCAGCCAATGGTAATTTTTCCATATTCTCTAGAGCTGCATCTACTTGTAATTTAATTACCCATGATGGCGTGAAAACTTCTGCTCTATTTCGTTGGCGTTCAAGTTGGATATCAATATCTTTATCTACTCTCGGTCGAATAAAACCTTCATACCATCCAGTAATAAGATCTATTTTAATTTCTTGATCATCTCGGAATGAGTGGCCATTATTAATATAGCTATCTGTCCCCCATTTTATATTCTTACCGGTGGTTTGATCCTTAAGTAGTAAACTTAATAGAGATTCATTTTCTCTTAAAAGGGTTGAATCACTTAAATTTGAGAGCGAAAGGTTATTATTTTCTTTCAAGAAGCCACCTCCTTTGTTTTTAATTAGTAATTATATTTGCTACTATTGTTAATAGATTTTTACCGCATTATTGGTTAAGAATTGTAGAAAAATCATCGTTATTTAATATTTTACGTTGGTTATTTTTATAAATCATAATTATATTTTCTTCTAACTCTTCATCTGTTAGATTATCTACCCAATATTCATCAACTATTTCATTAATAATAGCTGCAACTTCCCGTTGGGGTCGGTAAAATTTCTTTACTTTCACAGAATCACCTCTGTCATAGTTAATTCTTACTTTTATTATACTTAGGATACACTTAATTATCCATTTCTTTTTAATACCATTAATAGATCATCATAGAGAAATAATTTAATCCTATAATTCTTTTAACAGCTTTCAGTAAAATAATTTTAAGTAATGGCTTATACATGCATTTAGAGTTGATTTCAACTAATCAAGGCAACTACACTTTAATGCCTCAAAACGTTCATCTTGAAAGCCACGTATTATAATTTCATCCTGCTATAATAAAAGTACGCTCTTAAGTATTGAACTGAAGTTTTTAATCTAAGAGTGTGTTTTTATAGAGGTAATTTTCTAGCTTTACTTAATTGTTCTTTTTATTTCTAGCTATTCAGTTTTTTTATCTGTGATCTCTTTGCATTTCTTTGATACTAAAAGTTGGTTTTTTTAGGTCTATTTTCTTGTATTTCAACTTCCTTCTTTTTACAGTAACAAATCATGAAAATTTTTGAATATTTAATTCCTGAATCTCTAAGTCTAACAACTTAGCTATCATCTCTATGAGTTGATTCGTTGAGATTACCAATTCATCATCTATTGTATGTTTTTTATTTGACGGTAATCCCACAGTAAAACAATCTATTGATACTAATTAGTCGGATGAACCAAAAGTTTTTATAGACAGTAAAGAAGAAGTCGCTTTAAAAGAATTTGTACAGATATATCTGAGAAAAAATGATACGTTTCATTCAAATATTGGAGTTGATCTAGTTACATATAAATATGTTTATTCATTTCCTTAAACTAATATAATTCCTAATCAAAAACACCAATGTTTCAATACACTTAACTAAAGTTTTACAATAAATAGGGTTAATGTCAAAATTGAAATTGCCATCAACCCTATTTCACAAAGAATCTCAATGGATTAAAACAAAATTGAGTGGCTTATCTTCGGTAAATGACCGAAAACAAGACACTCAATTGTCTGCTTAATATATTTAATAAAATAAAATTTAAATTTTTTGATCCAATTCCTCAACCGTTGGGATGGCATCCTGCCCACCCATTCTACTTACTTTAATAGCTGCAGCTTTATTAGCAAACTTCACTGCTTCCACCAAGTTTTTGTTTTTAGCATAATGGACAGCTAGTCCAGCTGCAAATGTATCACCGGCTCCAACTGTGTCTACAGCTTGAACTTTGTGTGATTCAATAAACTCAGATTCTCCATTTTGATATACTAAATTTCCGTGTGCCCCCATTTTTATTACAACACTTTTCGCGCCTTTTTCAGTAATGATTTCTGCCGCTTTAAGTGCATCCTCGACGCTGTCTACTTTTATTCCTGTAATCTTTTCAGTTTCTTGCTGGTTTGGTGTTACACAGTCGGCATACTGTAACGCCGCTTCAAAATAACCATCCGCAGGTGCAGGATCCAAAATAATAAACATATCTTTTTGTTTTGCTTTTTCTAAAGCAGCGGTAATCGAATCTTTGCTGGTTTCCATTTGCAGCAAGAAAACCGGAGCTTCTACTTTGTCCATTGCATAATCAATATCTTCTTTGGTCAATGTATCGTTGGCACCAAGTGTTCCGACCATCGTGTTCTCACCTGTTTCATCGAGCATGACTATAAATGTTCCCGTTCCTTCAGAGGAGGTACGTTTGATAAATTCGGTTTCTACTCCATTTTTTTCTAAGTTTTGGAGCATTTGTTGACCTGCGCCGTCTTGGCCAACAGCCCCCACAAAAGCAACTTCTCCCCCTAATTTTGAAACAGCTACAGCTTGGTTGGAACCTTTACCTCCGGGAAGCATTTCAATACTTTGGGCAGATGCTGTATGCCCATGATCAGGAAATTTATTGACTAACGTTTTTACATCCAAATTAATACTCCCTAAAACAACAACATCATATGACATTCTTTATTCTCCCCCATTCAATAAATTACGTGTATTTTTAACATTTTCTGTTAGGCTAAGTCCACTCTTATACACAGAACTTGTTCCCCCAACAAAAATAGTGGCACCTTTTTCTTTGCTTTTAGGAATCGTATCTTTACCGATATTCCCGTCTACCATGATTTCAATATTTAAGTTTCTATTCGTTATTTCAGCTTTTAAATTTGCAATTTTATCATACATCTCAGGTATAAATGTTTGTCCTGCAAACCCCGGATTCACAGTCATAATCACAACGTAATCGATTACGTTATAAACATAATCAAGTACATCCAGAGGTGTTGAGGGATTAATCGCCACTCCTGCCTTCATTCCTAAATCTTGAATTTTGGTCAACGTTCCTTGCAAGTTGTTTGTTGTTTCAGCATGAATGGCAATCATATCAGAACCCGCTTGATGAAATAAATCAATGAAACGTTCGGGTTTTTCTGCCATGATATGAATATCTAATGGCTTATCTGTCAATTCTCTCACTGTTTTAACGAAGTCAGGACCTAATGTAAAGTTTGGTACAAATGTACCATCCATAATATCAATATGGTATAGGTCTATTCCAGCTTCATCTAATTCTTTGATATCTTTTTCTACATTACCTAAATCCGTACACATCAATGATGGTGCAATTTTTAACATATTTCTTTCTCCTTTTGTGTTGTCTCTCTTACTACTAGTTCCGGTTCAACTTCATACTTTTTGGGTTTACAATTTTTTTTCTCTACCCGCTCTAACTCATTAATAATAAGATCCCCTAATTTTGGTTGAAACTGACTGACTGTACTCAAACGTGGAACGGAGTACTTACCATTAACAGTATTATCATATCCAATCACTTTGATATCCTGAGGGATATTTATTCCTAAATCAGCACACGCTCGAATAACACCATATGCCATCGCATCATTCGAACAAACAATCCCATCAATGTTCGGATGATTAGCTAAATAAGCATAGCTAGTTTCGTAACCACTTTGAATATCAAATGCTCCATAGAGTTTGACAATGTGTTCTGCGTCCATTTCACCCACTGCTCTTAAATACCCTTGATAACGATCTTGTGAACTACTTTCGTCTTGTGGACCAGATAGGAAAGCAATTTTTTTTGCTCCCCCTACTTCGATCAGATGCTTCGTTGCTAAATATCCGCCATGTATATGATCTACCGCTAAAGCTGAATATGCATGTGAAAATTGAGCTCTATCAATTGTTATCGTCGAAATTCCATTCGCTTCTAATCTTTCTAAGTCATCCTCTTTCACATGAAGCGAGTTAATAATGGCACCCATAACATAATTATCCGCCATAGCTTCTAAATAGTATTCAACTTTTTCACGATTATCTTCACTATTGCACAAATAGATTTGGTAACCTTTTTTATTTGCAGCAATTTCAATTGTTCGGACTAATTCACTAAAGAATGGATTGTCTAAATTAGGAATTAGCAGAGCAATTAGATTTGATTCTCGTTTAGATAAACTTTTTGCGACGCTACTCGGCTTATAGTTTAATTCTTCTACAATTTTTTGAATCTTCTCAATGGTTTCAGGTGCCGCTTCACCTTTACCATTAATAACCCTCGAAACTGTTGCTGTTGATACACCCGCCAGCTTTGCTACATCTTTTATTGTTGCCATTTTATTTCCCCCAACCATTACGTAACCGATTACGATATGAATATACATGAGTAAAAACTAAATGTCAACAAATAGTTTTAAAGTATTGCAATCCCTTTCAAAATGTTTTAATATGGTTTCACCCATTAATTTACCTAACCGATTACGAAAACGTATAAGTTTATATAGGAGGATTTTGATGTTTTTAGATGTTATAAACGATGGATTCAATTTTTTTATTAGTTTGGGGGGCTCTGCTATGATGTTCATCATCATTACAGTATTGTCTCTTTTCTTTGGTGTATCTTTTTCAAAAGCTCTCGAAGGTGGCTTAAGGATGGCCATTGCTCTTACGGGGATGGGTGCTGTTATCTCTCTTTTAACATCCAGTTTTGGACCTGCTTTAAATGCTTTTGTAGCATCGACTGGTGTTAATTTATCGATTACCGATCTCGGATGGGCACCTTTAGCTGTTATTACTTGGGGTTCAGTGTATACGCTTTACTTTGCTTTTATTTGTATCATAACCAATTTAGTTATGTTGTTTTTAAAAGTGACAAACACATTAAACGTTGACCTGTTTAACGTTTGGAACCTTTCTGTACTTGGTTTACTAGTTAATTACTATTCAGGCGACAATATATTTGTCACGTCGATTTTCGTTGTATTTATCTATGCTTTGATGCTATTTAATGCGGATGCCATTAAACCGACAATTAATGAGTTACTAGATTATGACGAAGATAATATAACTACAACTGCCCACCCTTCCTTACTTGTGGCACCTCTTGCTATGATTTTAAATAAATTCATTGATCGATTTATTCCTTTTATCGATAAATTCGACTTTGATGCGGAAACTCTTAACAAGAAAATTGGTTTCTGGGGTAGTAAATTCGCAATTGGTGTTTACCTTGGAGTATTTATTGGAGTTTTAGGACAGCAAAGTGTCCCAGAAATATTTACTTTAGCTTTTACAGCTGGTGTTGCTCTTGAATTATTTGGCCTTGTCGGCGGGTGGTTTGGACCAGCTATTGAACCACTATCTGATGGAATTTCTACTATGATGAGCAAAAGTCTACGCGGTCGTAAACTGCTTGTCGCAATTGATTGGCCTATTTTAGCTTCTCGTGCAGAAATCTGGGCTGTGGCTAATATCTTAGCACCAATTCTATTACTTATTGCTATGGTACTTCCAGGAAACCAAGTTCTTCCTCTTGGCGGAATTATTCTAACTGTGCTAACTCCTGCTTTGTTACTTGTTACTAAAGGCAAAGTTATTCGAATGACATTGATCGGTACAGTCTTAATACCATTATTCCTATGGGCAGCTACTCTGATTGCTTCATTCCTTACAGAGACTTCCATCGCAATGGGAACTTTCCCAGAGGGTCTTTCAAATGGTCAACTCTTTAGTTCAGTTGACTCTATGCCCGTTGAAAAGATGCTTGCCATGTTAGTTGGAAAAATGGCAGATACTTTAGACCTTAAGTTAATTGCCTTAACTGTTGTAGGATTTGTAGTTTATATTTTAATATTCAAATGGTATCTAAATACTTTGAAAAAAGATACATTGAGCCAGTAATTCGGTTAACTGCCGCACAGTTGATAAATAAAAAAGAAACCCTATATAGTAGACAGTGGACTTATACAGCCTCTGTCTTCTTATGGGGTTTTTATGTTTTTGAAAAAATAGAAAGTCAAAATAAATTTATCAATAACTGCCTATATCTAACTTTACAAGAAACTATGAATCACATAGCCTCGAATGAAACTTCACCTTTTCGTCTACTTTATATAAAATGAATTATATAAAATATAGATCTTTTATTATCCGAAAATGAGGTGACCCCCGAAAGTTAGAGTTAAAAATCTAACTTTACGGGGGTCGTTTTTGTGTCACAAAAGTATTCATATGAATTCAAATTAAAGGTTGTCGAAGAGTATTTAAATGGGACATTAGGTTACACCTTACTCGCTAAGAAACACCATATTTCAACGACAAGTTTGATTGAAAAATGGGTTAACCAATTCAAAACCAATGGGAAAGAAGGCCTCTTTCTGTGTTTGTGGTGAATATAGAATAGAGGTCTTCTTTCTTTTTGTCTACTAATTTTTATTAATCTTTCCGAGAAACATTATACACATAGTGAGACGTTTCCTAAACACTTCTCTTTACTATCAATCCGTTGTGTTTTGTACCTATTTTCAGTAATCTATTACAGAACAAATCCGAGTGTTTTTCGTATTAACTGTAAATGAGTCATGTGAATTTCTCATGGTTTGTTTGGTAACTAAATCATAAGCGTTCATTGATCTTTTTTCATTTCAAAAGCAAAAATGGTGTCAATTAATCAAAATTAGCCCATCAATACCATCTATTATAGAAACAATTTGACAAACAGAAAAGGAACACGCAACTGTACTTTGTAAATTCGCAGTTACTTGTTCCTTTTCATCTATATTGTATTAGTCTTCCTCTTCATCGCGGTAATCATCATCTTCTAGGGCTTCTTTTCCTAAAAAGGCTTGCAACATCCAGATTTTTGTATCTAAGTCATCTTTAAATTCAATTAGCGTATCCTCAAAGACAACATTCTCTTCTTCTTGCGCCAAGTGAATGGCACGAATCGTTAATTCACGAGTTTCTCTGAAATCATCGATGATATTGTCAACCATTTCTTCGGCTTTTATATATTTATCTGCTGGATCTTCTGATAGCATAGAATGCTCGACAAGCTCTTTGGTTGTAGAAGCTGGTTTATATCCTGAAACTAGCAGTTGTTCAGCTAAACGGTCAAACCATTTTTCATTATCATCATATAGTTCCTCAAATTTTTCATGTAAAGTAAAGAAGTGAGGTCCCTTTACATACCAATGATACTGATGTAACTTCACATGTAGTGTGTGAATATTCCCTAAAAGATGGTCTGTAATGGCTGCTGCATTTATTTTCGTATGATGCACATGATCTTTATATTCTTGTTCTTCTTTTAATCTTTCTTGTGGTGTTTTTTCTGACATGATTCATTCCTCCATTATTTTTTTGATTTTTTAAGTAAACCTACGCGGCTTTTACACGCGATCTTTTTACGCCATAACCTAAGTCTTGGATGGCTTTTTCTATGTCTTCAATTGATACAGTGTCGTCGAAGCTTACTTTTACACGGCTTGCATTGAACATCACTTTCAAGCTGTCTTTATCCACACCTTTTAAGTTACCAATACCATTTTCGATTTTTTGTAGACATGATGGACAAGTTAACGTTTCTAATTGAATATTTGCTTTTTGCATGATACATTCTCCTTTGAATTTTTATTTGTTCATTCGATTTACCTTATTGACATCTATAGTATATCAGCTATTCAAGCTTTTAATCTTGATCTACATCAATTTAACGAGGTATTTTGTATTTCAATATTTTCATTTCTTACCTCTTATGCATCTATTCTAATCGAAGACTAGATAGATTGAATTGATGTAGATCAAGAATTAGTATTAATCTCTTAATTGTTTCTGAAATTTGTTCGACTATATTATATTGGAAATTCTACCGTAATCTATTTAGTTTTTATTGTATTTTTTATGCATGAACCTCTTTTGCGTTCGCCGTTTCTACATCGTTCCTTTGAGTCTGTAGCGCAATAGTCTCATACCGTTCACAATTACCACTAAGATACTTACTTCGTGTACTAACATACCGATTGACATATTCATCCAGTCTGAGAAGAAAACGGCTGCTAGAAGAACAAGTACAGTAGCTACTGCAATGACAATATTCTGTTTCATATTATTGGCGGTTGCTTTAGTTAAGCCTAAAGCGTGAGGCAAGCGGCTCATATTTGAGTTCATTAAAACGACATCAGAAGTTTCAATAGCGACGTCTGTTCCGCTACCCATTGCGATTCCAATATCCGCAAGGGCTAATGAAGGACTATCGTTTACTCCATCACCAACGAATGCGACAATTTGACCCTGAGCTTGTTGGAGTTCTTTGAGGTAGTCTGCCTTATCTTCTGGCAGTAAGTTTCCATGGGCTTCTGTTAATCCTAATTCTTCAGCGACTAAATCAACAGTACCTTGGTTATCTCCTGATAGTACGATTAAGTTCTTAACACCTAAAGCTTTCATCGCTTGTAAATCTTGTTTAATCCCTGGGCGAATTTGGTCACGAATCCCCATTAGAGCTTTCAACTCACCATCGACTGCTGTAATAACTAATGAGTTTCCACGTTTTTCGTAGGCTTCAAAATCTTCACGAGCTTCTTTTGTTAATTGGATATTTTCTTTTTCCATTAAAGCGACGTTTCCTATTGCAACGCGGTGGCCATCGACTTCTGCGACGATTCCTCCACCTTTTACAACGTTTGTTTCATCTACTGGATGCATTTCAATATCGCCTAACTGTGAAAGGACCGCTTTTGCGAGTGGGTGATCCGATTCATTCTCGACACTTGCCAGATAGCTTAGTGCTTGATCTGCATCCCCATAGGTTTTAAATTCGGCAACTTCTGGGTTACCTACAGTTAGAGTTCCTGTTTTATCAAATAGAATCGTATCAACTTTACTAAAGTCTTGAATTACTTCTGAACCTTTTAATAATACACCATTTTTTGCACCATTTCCGATACCAGCTACGTTAGAAACAGGTACTCCAATGACTAATGCACCTGGGCATCCGAGTACTAGTATTGTAATGGCCAACTCGATATTTTGACTAAAAATCCACACGATAAACGCTAAGACTAAGACAGTTGGTGTATACCACTGCGAGAACTGGTCAATAAAGCGTTCAGCTTCTGATTTTGAATCTTGAGCTTCTTCAACAAGTTCAATAATTTTACCGAAAGTTGTATCTTCTCCTACACGGTCTGCACGAATTTGTAGGGTTCCATTTTCTAAAATTGTACCTGCGAAGACTTCTGAATCTGTTTCTTTTCGAACCGGATCCGCTTCACCAGTGATTGATGCTTCGTTAATGTGACCTTCACCAATAACAACCGTTCCATCAACTGGAACTTTTCCACCTGTACGGACTTGTAGGATATCGCCTTCGTCAACATCCCATACATCAACTTCTTCAAATTCACCATTTTCCATTTGTTTAAAAGCTACTTCTGGTGCCATTTCTGTCAATTCTTTAATCGCTGAACGAGTAGAGTTCAATGTGCGAGCCTCTAACCAGCTACCGAATAAGAATAAGAACGTTACGATAGCTGACTCTTCATAGTTTTGAATGAGGAAAGCACCGATTACTGCGATGGTTACTAACACATCAATTGAAATTACTTTTACCTTTAAAGCCCCAAAAGCTTGAATGGCGATTGGTGCCACCCCTAAAATAGATGCGATAATGAATGCGATATTAAAAACTTGTGTATTTCCAAAACCAAAGTGTGCAATAAATCCTATAACGATTAAAATTCCTGAGATAAGTGTGATTTTATTTTTACTGCTTAATATTTTTTGCTGAAAACCCATTTCTTTCTCCTCCTAGTTTGTACTTGTTGACTCCAGTATACCCTGCGCTTTTTCATTTAAAATTGACCCCAATCAACTTTCATACGTTATTATATTTTCTTTGCTGAATATCCAATCTCTTCAATCTTATGAAGAATTTCTTCTTCTGATATTTTATTGTCTTCAAATACTACTCTTGCTTTGCTTCTATCAAATAAAATTTTTATTGTTTCTATCCCCGTTAATTCATTTACATTGTCTATGATTTTTTGCATACAAGATGGACAGGTCAATTTTTCTAATTGAAACGTTATCGTCATCATCTTCTCTCTCCTTTATTTTTTAGTCATTACTCTGAATGTTTTGATTACACAATTGGTATAGACCGAATATTTTGTTTACGAATTGATTTATATCAATCTTTTACATTCATTTAAACATTCGAATAAAAAAATCACTATCCGTTAAGATAGCGACTCTTTTTCTTTTATGCACCATGTTCATCATGTAGAATCTCAAGTTTTTGAAGGACAGTATCTATACTATTGGGATCTAAATTCGAATCATCAAATTCCGCTCCATGCCCTTGAATCAGCATATTTAATTTCGGCTGCAAGCCAGTAATATCATGCGCTGCTTCTGGTATCTCACAGTTATGCGCGACTAACAAAGCGTCTGCTTTTTTGTGAAAAGTATCTAAAGAGTCTAAAGCCATATTAGAATCATCAAATGTTACACCATGGTCTTCCAGTAAAAAATTTAATTTTCCATTTATGTCATTTGCTATATTTTTGTCCATTTCTATAAATCCTCCGTATTTGTATTTTTGTTACATCTACAGTCTACAATAGGTTACCGCTGTAATAATTGATGCGTATCAATAAACTGTGTTATTATTAGAAATACTTTGAATGTATAGACACCGTTCTAAACCAGAATTTAAATTTGAATATAACTAAAGATACAATGGTTGATAATTTAGATGTAAACGGATATACGTACTTTAGGATATTATCGTACAGCGGTGCTCGAAAATCAGAAATACTAGCTCTTAAATGGTCGGATATTGATCTTGATACATCTACACTCAACATTAGTAAAACACTTACTAGGGGCTTAAATAATAAGATTATCATGCAACCTACGAAGACGGTGAAAGGTCGAAGAGTGATTGATATGGATTATGACTCTATGAAGCTTTTAAAGCTGTGGAAGATGTATCAGGCTCAATTCATGCTGAAACTTGGATTTAATACCAATACACACGATCGCCATGTTTTTGCGAATACTAGAAATAATTTCTATTCGATTAATGTACCAAATGACCGCATGAGAAATGTGCAAAAGCCTAATGGTCTTAAATAAATTACAGTTCATGGGTTACGACACACGCATAGTAGTATCCTCTTCTCTATGGGAGCTTCAATAAAAGATGTACAGGCTCGCCTAGGGCACACAGATATCCAAACAACGATGAATATCTATGCTCACGTTAAAAAAGAAGAAAAGAAAGATACAGCAGATAAATTTGCTAAGTTTAAGGAAAATTAAGGAGTTAGAAAATGCAGCATAATATGAGACTTTTTGAATCGTCTTTTAACTCAATGAAATCTGGTAAAAAAACTGTTGAGGTAAGATTGAATGATGAAAAAAGAAGAAAAATAAGTATAGGTGATTCAATAATATTTACAAAAGTACCAAAAAGCAATGAAACTTTAACTGTAGAAGTTGTTGAATTAAGAGAATTTACAACATTCAAAGAAATGTATGAACGTATACCCGCAAAGGACTTTGATACGGTAGGAGATCCTATCGATTTAATGGTACAGCAAACTTATGAAATATACAGTGCTAATCAAGAAAATGAATGGGGTACTTTAGCAATTACTGTTAAATTGTTAGAAGCAGATACGAATAGCCTCTAAATAAAAAAGGTTAAATTAAAACCATTACCATTTTTGGAGTAGTAATGAAAATGGTAATGGTTGGTAATGGTTTATAGCAATTGTAAGCAAAGCTTTAGAATTAAAAAAGGTTCCCTACCAGCGTTTAGAAGCTGTTAGGAAACCATAGTAAAGCTATAATGGAGTTGAGGGGGTTCATCTGAACCCCTTCGAATCAACGTTTAGAGTATATAGTAATGGTTTAGACTAAATTTTCACGCATACGCCTATGTTTTATAGAAATTATTAAAGCATATATCAACTACATGTATCAATCTCTAATATCAAAATCTACTTTTGATTCATAAATATTTGTTGAGGATATACTGTTTTTATGGTTACATTCTGTACATTGCCATATATATTTATTGTCATCAAATCCCACTTGATTATTTAGATGACTATCACATCTATCACAAAACCAATCAACATCAGGAAATCTATTCTCCATCGTAATCCCTACTTTCTTTTAAGCATAAACAATATGCTTCATTTGATTTTTTTACGCTGCTATATTTTTTTCGTGTTCCTTCACAAAGGTTTGATTAGCACCTAAATAGATATTATTCTTTTGAGCTAACTTCCGCTGCTGTTCAGATGCATTATGATTCGTTGGCAAATCTCTTACATGACCTCTAACATTAACAATATTATCTTCTGTAGAAATATTCTCGATACTCTTACTTACCTGATTTATTTGAACTGTTGTAACGGATAAATTATCTGTTTTACGAATATTAGTCATGAACTCTTTTATTTCCTCTTTATACTTAATGGATCCAGATGTCACAGCAGCTAAAGAAGCTAAACCAATTCCGACTAGTATTTTCTTTTTATGTTTTTTGACTTTTTCTTTAAATGATTTTCTTCTTTCATTTCAATAACCTCCTTATTGACATTACTTTATTCACTGATCCAAGATAATTTGAATGATAATCAAATTTAAGTCATCAACCTATTAAGTACTACTTACTATAAACTAGACATTCTAACTTGATAGGTTTCCCATAAAAACAGATTATTTTTACTAAAGTCCGCTGCTAACCTAGATATCTTAACTAGTATTTCAGCAAATGTTTTCCTGATCTCGTTTTCCTTATTTTAATCATTCACAGATAAATTAATATAGCGTTCCATAAAACACGATTTCCTGAGTGTAAATCGCGTTTTAGTAATACCACTGTGTTATTAAAAAGAGTCACAAAGTGGTTCAATTATATTCTAAGATATGGTTCTTTATGATTGATGTATCCAATAGATCATGTCTCTTGTTCTTTTTATCAAGGTACAAATCTATTCTCCTCATCATAAGGTAATTCTCCATGATTTATTTCAATGGCTTCGAAATATTCTCGACCCGTTTGTATTAAATCTTCAGTATCATCTATAGCGCATTCATAACATATATCTCTACCTTCATAAGTATCACCATAGTTTACTTCATTATTAAAATAGTTATGATACTTAGTAATTGTATTATTACTATTGTAATTTCTACCACATGAATCACAGGACTTAATCATCTAATATCACCCCTTATATTTTTATTTTGCTACTTTAGCTTAAACTAATCAATATCACATTTCTATTATAAATTTCTGACGTATTATTCACACAATTATATGGATTTTATCTTACTTTCAGCTCCAAATCTCTCCACTACAATTTGGTTGAGTTCTGCTTTAATACCCTCAAAATTTTGATTCAGGTTTAGTGTTTTCACGCTGATTTGATTGCCGCTCATTTCAAAATTAAAATCCGGATGAATATCTGCTTCAGTCTGTGCATACAATAAAAGCCCACTCACTTCGCCTGTATGGTTGACATCTTCATTTTTCACATAACTGAAAATCTGATATAAATTCCCCGAGGAGAGTTTGTCATGTTCAGACAGTGGATAGCTATAAAATTTCGTGTCAATAATGAGTTTTTGCTCGTCCCTACTTAACACAATATCTGTTTGCATCTGCGGCAGAAAGGAAGAATCTTCATTGAAAAACTCTTCACTTAAATGCCAATCAATATGTGGAGCATGCACTTTTATCCCCTGCAACTCTTCTTTATAATAATTAAACACAAACCGTTCAAATAGCAAATTAATGTTTTCATCAGAGAACATAGGAGATTTGAATGTTCCTTTTTCGGTAGTTAATAACAAACCATATATGACAAAGTAACAAATATTAAGGAGCAGTTGATAGGTCTGATTATTCCGCTGAATTTTCAAATAACGCCACTCTATATTTTGTAGATCAACCGCTTGGACTTTTGAAAAATGAAGGAGCAGCTGCTTGAGTTTAATTTTCCTTTCTTCTGCTACCGACGATTCCCTCATCAATACAAGCATGGTTGATTTAATGATTTGGTTATAAAGATTATCCTCTGTTAATTCATCGTATTCACACATTAAAAATTGTCTTTTTTGCATCTTATTTTTCATAGACTCTCTTATATTTATTTTTCCCCGAATGGTCAGAAGATTCTCTTGTTTATCAATATATTCTTTATGCAAACCTTGTTTGACTTGCTTCTGAACGCCTTTGATCAATATTTCAGCAAATAAATTATAAACATTATCAAAGGTTTCAGTTTCTACTTCCTCATAATTTCTCTGATTTAATACTTTAAAAGCGTAAGTCAGCATATAGTAGATATTTTGAATAAAGGTGTTTTTATATTTCATCGCTAAACACGTCCATCAAATGGGTTTCCCATTTGTCTAGCTTGTTTTCATCATCAAACCAATATTCATTCAACATCGGTAAAATATCATATTGAACCACGCGTTTTAGCCAATCTTCACTAAAGGATTCTTTTGTTTGCCCTGTGAAATAACTATGCCCAATACAAAAGCCTCTGCCTAAAGTTGTATCCTGTCTAATCTCCTCATTTAATCGCTGAATCAAACGAATCATTCGATTAAAACTTTCGTTATCAATACTGGCTTGATAGCTTTTAAAACCGGCAGTTTCAAAACCTGGAGTCATTTCATAGAAACTAAATCGGCGTCTTAACGCATAATCGATTAAAGCAAGACTTCGATCGGCTGTATTCATCATGCCAATAATAAATAAATTTTCTGGTACACTAAACGGTTTCTTGTTATAGGGCATTCGAATTTGCTGGCCTCTGTAATCCTTCTCGATTAATTGCATCAGTTCACCAAATATTTTACTGATATTTCCACGATTAATTTCGTCAATAATTAAGAAATAAGGTAATTCTTTATTCTTACTCGCTTTTTCACACACGTCCAAAAAGATCCCATCTTCCAGCTCAAAACCTTCTTCTTGGGGTTTATAGCCCATAATGAAATCTTCGTACGAATAGTTTTGGTGAAATTGAATGGTTTCAATGCGGTCCTCATTTGCTTCGCCTAAAATAGACCAAGCCAAACGCTTGGCCGCAAAGGTTTTCCCCACTCCAGGCGCCCCTTGAAGAATAACATTTTTCTTTTCTTTCAAAAGTGCTCTTAAAGTCTCATACTCCTCTGCTGACATAAAGACTTCGTTCAAAAAATCAACTTCCGTATAAGTTGCATAGACTTTCTTCTCTTCTTCGTACAATGAATAAAGCGATAAATCGACACGTTTCAGTGCCTCAATGAGTTCCGGTCTAAGCTCCCAGCTAAAAATGCCAGCCTCATCTTCTTTCGCATATTCCCCTAAATAAAGAACACGCCACCAACGTATCGCGTCCCCTTCTTTGTACACGTCAATCTCAGTATCTTTGACAATTCGTTTAGCCAATTGAACGGAATGGCTATTATAATACCCATACGTTTTCCCATATTCGTTGGCCAGCTGTGAACAAGTAGCCTTTCCACCATAATCTAAAAAACGTCTCATGATCGTCAAGCTCTCTTCAACAAAAATAGTTTCATCTTTAATCAGCGATTCCCATTCATCCACAGTTAGAGAGGGCGAATAAACATCATTATTGAAAACGACTGTTTCTTCTTCTGAAGCTTTAATGGAGAGGGCTACAAAATCCTCCTCTAGTTCTTCTTGGATTTGCTGACACAAGGCTAAATATTCTGCACCCTCTATAGCTTCAGGAAATACATAATCCGGTAACTCTCTTTCAATAAAGTATTGGTTCACTTCATCTAAATGGATAAAGTCAAATGGTCTTACGAAATAAAGGATTTTTGTCAAATTCCACGTTAAATTGGTGTTCTTCCATAAATGATTAAATAGATTTGCTAAGTCAGACGCTGTGTCTTCGTGTTTATTTTTAGCACACAAAATAGCCGTCTCAAGAAAATCCCATAAATGCTCCCTCAATTCAGGCTCTTCATCCAAAATTTCTAGCAACTTTGACTGTGTAAAGCTATAACTCGTAATCATAGGTACCCCTTCAAATCGTTCAGGGACTGGACTTTCCAAATCAAAAACCTCTTTAATGCCTTCAAAAATGGTGGCTTTACTTTGCGCACTTAATTTTTGATGCATAAACCCATAAATGGTGTAAGGATCAATATCTTCAATTATTATTCCATCTTTTGCAGTCGGAAACTTAAAACCTACCAAATCATAAACTGACTTTATCTTATCTCTTAACTCTCCTCGATTGTTTTTATACTCCAGCAAGCGATCGGCCAATTCTGTATAGAAATTCGTCCAATGATCATCAGTATCTTCTTCATAAAAGTGATGGCTATGTCCAGCAATCGAAAATTCGATAAAATTATTGTACTCATCACTTTTATCAATTTCTTCTTGCATCAACTGACAAATATCGATAAAAGCTTCACCAGTAATCATTTTTCCATTTTTAAGCCCAGGATATTTATGCGCAATCGTTGGCATACTCAAGTCAATAAATTTGCGATTATGGGCATTTAAGTGAATGAATGTATAAGGTCTTATCCAATAGAGTCCCCAAGTAATGTTCCATTTGATACCATATTGCTTGTTCACTTGATTAAAGCGATCGATTAAATCATTTTCTAAATCCTGCGTGTGATTTTCAGAATATTTAAGAGCCGTTTCAAATAATGCCCACAAATTATCGATGTCGTCTTCTTCCCGTTTATCTTCATATCTAAAATAGGTAAAATTGAAGGGCAAGACAGTCGGCGCCCCCACATCGGATTCAGGCACTGAGCTCTCCAACTTAAATTCTTCTTTAAATCCATTCAAAATCAGTTGTCTCGGGACTTGATGATTAAAAAAGCCATATACGGTAAAAGGGTCGATATCTATGGGTCTACCATCCCGTTCTAATGTGGGGAAATCGATATCGATAGATTGGTATATATTTTGCAATTTTTCAAGTAACGATTGACGATTATCTTTAAAGGTTAACAGCACATCCGCTAACTCCATATAGAACTGTGACCAATCGATATATTCCAAGTCTTGCTGATCTTGTGGTTTTCTTGGATAGACCTTATCCGGATGTTCATGATAGTAAAGAAACTTTAAATAACTTCTTAATACGGTACCAAGGGCTGGTATGCCACCGTAATGATCTTTTCTCGATCGAACCCCTTCGTCAAACTCTTTTTGAGCAATGCCTTCTCGATATTGTTTATCCATCTTCCGGAACGGTTTAGGGTATCTTTTACTGACACCAAGTAAAATTTCTTCAATGACCTCATCTGAATCACCCGTTAAGGATTGATACACTTCTTTAAATTGATCATAGGTTGTATAGTCAAAAAAATTCGCTTTATAGTCGGATGCAATACCAATCTCATCCAAGACTTTCCCTAACCGACTTAATTGTTCACCGTACCATCTACCAGTTGCTTGTCCTAAATTTTCGCTAGACCATGTCTTATATTCGTCAATTAATATCATCTTGAGTCCTCCTAATGCTCTTGAAACTATTTTAATAATTATACCATAGGAGAGATCTTTTTGAAGCGCTATCAAAAATGTTTAGTAGTTAAAAGTAAGGATTCAATATATATATAAATTTAAAAGCCCCACTTCAGGAATAAGCTGTTCCCTAGTGGAGCTCTCTTATGACTATGGAGTGAGGGGAGTCACCTGAACCCCTTCACATCAATGTTTATAGTTATAGTGATTGCTATAGAAGTTGAATCAACATTAAAAGAAGTAGTGGATGCTGCTAAATAAATATAAAAAAGACTTTCTCGTGAACTAAAATGGACCCCTATAGTGGACACTAAAAAAAGTATCCTCTATAGTTTTTTTTGCTCATAGGGAGGAAGATCATGTAACTTTATCCACTAGCTCTTAATACAAAATTCGGACATACCGACATATTATGGTCGTTTTTATTCTTTTTGAAAAATGCTTTACAAAAAATACGTATGGGGGTATAATCAAAATACGCGTGGGGGTGTATAAATGTAAAATATCATTTTATTAAGTATAAAAGGTTATCAAAAAGGAATTTCGTCGTTGTTTCCACCGAGTTGCCGTTATTATCCCACCTGCTCGCACTATGCTGTTGATGCGATTGAAAAACACGGAGCAGCAAAAGGGTCTCTAATGGGAGCAGCACTTATTATGCGGTGTCATCCATTTGTTAAAGGCGGATATGATCCCGTGCCAAGTACATTTTCATTGAAAAGAAATAACAGACATAAGATAAAAGGAGAGGAACAATCAAATGACAGTAAAAGTAACTGATATAACATTAGCATCAGAAGTAAAAGAGGGTATTACATTAGTCGATTTTTGGGCTCCTTGGTGTGGGCCATGTAAGATGTTAGGACCAGTATTAGAAGAATTAGAAGCAGAATTTGCACCTGTAATTAAAATTGCAAAGTTGAACATTGACGAAAACAATGTAATAGCTAGTCAACTAGGCATTATGAGCATTCCTACCATGGTTTTATATAAAGATGGTAAGCCGATTGAAAAGATAGTTGGCTCCCAACCAAAAGAAGTACTAAAAGAGTATTTAACGGAAAAAGTAACAGCAAAATAATTACTATTATGAGGAGGGAAAATATGTTTTTCAAAAAAACACCTACGATTTCAACTACTGAACTGGAGAATAAATTATCCGAAAAGCCGCGAATTATTGATGTGAGAGAACCGCATGAATTCAAAAATGGTCATATTCCAGGAGCAAAAAATATTCCATTGGCTAAAGTTTCTACCTATACACCGAAGGGTCAAGTTTACGTAGTGTGCCAATCTGGGATGCGCAGTAAACGAGCGACGAAAATATTGCTGAAACAAGGACATAATGTTATCAACGTCCGTGGCGGCATGATGGCATGGGCAGGAGCAAAAAAAGGAGGCAAGAATTAATGAGAATTGTAATTATTGGTGGTGTAGCAGGTGGTATGTCTGCTGCTACGCGGTTAAGACGCTTGGATGAAAGAGCAGAAGTTATCGTGTTAGAAAAAGGGCCTTATGTGTCATTTGCTAATTGTGGTTTGCCTTATTATGTCGCTGGAGAAATTGATGAACGGACGGATTTGTTAGTTCAAACTCCAGAAGCTTTGCAAGCAAGGTTCAATTTAGACGTACGACCAAATAGTGAAGCTATTTCCATCGACTCTGACAACAAAGAAGTGGTCGTGCAAACCGATCAAGAAACATACACACTGGGGTATGACAAATTAATCTTGTCTCCAGGAGCAAAGCCATTTATTCCGCCAGCAAACGGATTAGAAGAAGCAGAGAATATTTTTACCTTGCGTTCTGTTCCAGATGTCGATGCGATTTCCAACTTTATCCATATACACAACCCTAAAAAAGCAGTTGTCATAGGTGCTGGATTTATCGGGCTAGAAATGGCAGAAAGTTTAGTCCAACGAGGAATGGAAGTTACTATTGTAGAGAAAGCGCCACATGTACTGCCACCTTTCGATGAAGAAATGGCGGCTTATGTAACGAAAGAATTAGCAGCTAATGGGGTAAGATTATATACAGGATTGGCGGCTGAATCATTTGAAGAAAAAGGTAAAATCGTTGTATTGGAAAACGGAGAACGCTTAGAAAGTGATATTACTTTAATGTCTGTCGGCGTAAAACCGGAAACAACGGTAGCTTTGACAGCCGGTGTCGAAACAGGTTTACGTGGCGGAATAGTCGTCAATGACCAATATGAAACTAGCCAAAAAGATATTTACGCTGTTGGGGATGCGATTGTCGTTAAACAACAAATCAACGAAGAAGACACAATGATTGCATTGGCTTCGCCAGCTAACCGTCAAGGACGTCAAGTGGCTGATGTCATTAGCGGATTGGAACGCAAAAATAAAGGCAGTATCGGGACAGCAATTGTACGAGTGTTCAAAATGGCAGCAGCAGCGACCGGTTTGAATGAACGCCAATTGCAACAAGCTGATGAGGTGTATGAAGTGATTCATATCCAAGGAAAAAGCCATGCTGGCTATTATCCTAATGCAAAAAACATTGTTTTAAAATTATTGTTTCATCCGACTACTGGTAAAATTTATGGCGCTCAAGCCATCGGAGAAGACGGTGTAGATAAACGGATTGATATCATTGCTACAGCTATTAAAGCCGGAATGACGGTGCAAGATTTGCCGGAATTAGAGTTCACTTATGCTCCTCCATTTGGTTCTGCTAAAGATCCTGTCAATATGGCTGGTTATACAGCCTTAAATCTTATGGAAGGCCTTAGTGAGTCCGTGCAATGGTATGAATTAGAAGACAAGCAAGCAGAAGGATATTTATTGCTGGATGTTCGCAATGAAGGTGAACTGAAAACAAACGGCCGTTTAAAAGGAGCAGTCAATATTCCTTTAGATAGTTTGCGAGACCGCATGGCAGAGTTGCCAAAAGATCAACCAATTATTGTGAGCTGTCACAGTGGTTTGCGCAGCTATATAGCGGAAAGAATGCTGAAACAAAATGGTTATAAAGCCAAAAATTTAGATGGAGCATTTGCTCTTTACTCAACAGTAAAACCAGAAAAGGTGGTAAAATAATGTACAATACAATATCAATGCCAGAATTTGAACAAAAATGGAAAAAAGAGAAACTTCCTTTAGTAGACGTTAGAGAAATGAACGAATGGGAAAATGGTCACCTGGACGGAGCAATCCATGTTCCTTTAAGTAATCTTTCAGCTGAAAAAAATAAATTGGATAAAAGTCAAGAGTATTATGTAATGTGTCACTCCGGTGCGCGTTCTTCAATGGCTTGTCAACAATTAGCACAAGAAGGATACAAAGTGATAAATTTAATGGGAGGAATTTCTGCTTGGAGAGGAGAAATCGTTTAATGGAATACGATAAAAAAATTGTGAACCGTTTGAAACGTTCTGATGGTCAGTTGCATGGGGTTTTGAATATGATGGAAGAAGGAAAAGACTGCGCGGATATTGTTACTCAATTATCAGCGGTGCGCTCCAGTATTGATCGTGCGATTAGTTTAATTGTTGCTGAAAATTTAGTAGAATGTGTACAGGATAATATCAAAAATGGTAGTACTGGAGAAGAAAGCGTTGAACAAGCAATTCAGTTATTAATGAAAAGCCGTTAAATTAAAAAGGTTATAGCTTGGATTGTTTAGTTCGCCAGTTGAGTGTCAACGTATCGAAACAGAGTTTTTTATTAAGGTAATTTAGTGAAGAACATTACAGGCGATGATTGTTCAGTTTATCCAAGATAAGAAGGTTGCCGCGTTGGGGGACTCCAGAAGAGCCGGTAGATCCAGTGGCCCCTGAAGAACCAGTTTAACTTCAGAAGTAAATAAGGCATTAAATTTAAGCCCAATACTAACCTGATAAAAACACTTATTACTCTCTTTCCAATTAGGTAAAATGGAAAGAGAGTTTTTTGATTTGTCCGAAGACTAGAACATTTAGGAATAAAAAAGTAAGATAGTGCACTTATGTCGATTAGGGGTGTACCCATAGTTCGCAGTAAGGAATATTCATTTTTTAGTGTTGTGAATGTAAGTTGTAAGTGTCGAATAAATAGTTGTAGACAAGAGGTATAAAAGATGAAAGCTGATGATGTTGATGGCTATAGAGAGTTTGATATACCCCTTAAAAATTCTATATAAATTTAAAAAGGAAATTAAGAAATTTTATATTGTGATTTAGGATAGTAAGTGCATAATACTTATGCATATATTATTAATTCTTATAGGTATAGTCATACGTTTGCTCAAGCAGTTCTCCCGAAAATGCAGATATAAATAGCCGTATATCCTGCACTATTTTCGCAAGTATACAGCTATTTGGGAAGAGTTAAAGCAAATACTAATAGACTATGGCTGAAATAACTTATCTGGATTTGATAAAGCCCATCGGAAAGATGTATCAATCAAGATGCCAGATCGAGTTGTTTTTTAAGCACATCAAACAACATTTTACTATTAAAACGTACTATTCACAGTCTGAACAATGCGTGGAGAATCAAGTGATTCTTGCGATGATTGTCTACTCACTGACGTTACTGATGAAACTGGAATTACGCTTGAAATCAAGCCTCTTCACTATTTTGAGACAAATCAGAGCGTTACAGTATGAACCGTTTGCGTATTTCAAAGAATCGTTCGCACCTGGTTAAGTGAAAGAGAGTATAAATGGACTAATCCACAACTGAATAACCCTAAAAATTTCTGGAAAAAGTCATCTCTTGCACCAGCAATTGACTTTTTTGGAAATTTTAACGAAAACCATTTGTGACGAAAGTAACAATCTATGGAAATCATTTATTCTAAGTTTTATGCAACACTAGTGATATTTGATATAAGAATCGCCAGCTTCATCCGGTTATCCTATTTCATCGGACAAAACAGACTGCTCGTATATAGCAACACTTGTTTCAGAAGAAATGGTTTCCATTGGTCTTCTGTCTACGTTCGATTCAATAAATAAGACTTTGGGTATGAGTAATTTAATCAAAACCGTCCTTATGAATCTACATAAGGACGGTTTTTCTGTATTGAAATTTAATTATTTTTAAGAGGCTACTTTATCATTTACTTTACGATATGCATTACTTCTAACTGCTCATCAATATTTTCCTGATTAACACCGGCTTGTAATAAAGCAGCAGCGGTATATGACCCTTCAACAACTGGAACATCGTATATTTTAATTGTTTTATCGCTCATTTCCATTGCCATTTCCAGGTTCATTTTAGCACTACCTAAGTCATAGAAAGCTAATAAGTTTTTAGCTGAGCTATTATTAATCGCTGCTAAGGCTGTATCAAAACTTGTTCCTATTTCTTTAGTATCGACTCCGCCAACCACTTGAACATCAACATCTGCTGCAACCTCTTTAATTAGACGATGAATTCCTTCAGCTATTTCATAGACATGAGAAACAATAATAATCCCTGTTTTTTCCATTATTCTGCCTCCGCTCTTAACATCGTGTGAAATAATAATCCTGAAGAATAAGCACCTGGATCGATATGGCCGATGGAGCGATCACCAACATAAGATGCGCGACCTTTTTTCGCTTTCAATGGCTTAGTGGCTTCAACAGCTTCGTCAATCAATTCATGCGTTAATTCACCATTTTCAACAGCTTCTACAACAGCTATCCACACATCCACCATCGTTTTATCACCTTGTTCTGCTTTTCCACGCATTTGAATGTTTTCTAAGCCTGTTTTTAAAATCTTGGCCCATTCTTCACCAGCTGTTTCAGCTTTCATCATTCCCATAAATGCCGATCCATAAAGTGGCCCAGACGCCCCACCTACTTTACTTAATAAATTTGTTGTAATTAATTTTAGTAACTCATTTAAAGTCTCTGGTTTTTGTTCTTCAATCGCCTTAACCACATGCGCCATCCCACGAGACATGTTATTTCCATGATCGCTATCTCCAATCGGTGTGTCTAATTGGGTTAAATAGTCTTTTTCATTTTGAATTTTTTCATTGAATAATTCCATCCAACGAATTCCCATCTCTATATTCATTAAAATACATTTCCTTTCAGTTTTTAAAAAATTTACCAATTAATAGTATCAACAGTTGCTTTTAAGGCTTCCAGATAGAAGTCATCCTCTAGACGAAGTAGAGTTAAAGATAAACCTTGCATCTCTAATGATGTCATCAGATTTCCTACCTTTGAGAATTCAATCTCCAACTTATTATCTTTCATTTGTTTGTGAACATCATTTGCAAATACATATTGCTCCATTAGAGGTGTTCCACCTAAACCATTCACGATAATTGCAAAGCGATTGTTTGAATTTGCTTCAAATTCTTCTAGTAATTTTTTAAGTAATTCATCAACTAAATCTTTTGAAGTTTGTAGCTTTTCTCGCCGGTATCCAGGCTCGCCATGAATCCCTACTCCGTACTCAATTTCGTCATCCGCTAATGCAAAACTTGGTTTACTACTTCCTGGCGTAGTCACTCCCGTTAAAGCTAAACCAACAGTTTTCATATTGGGAATTAAATTTTCAGCTAATTCTTTAATTTCTTCAATTGACTGGCCTTTTTCAGCTGCATAGCCTAATATTTTATGGACAAATATAGTACCTGCTACACCACGTTTTCCTTGTGTGTAGAGGCTGTCTTCGACAGCGATATCATCATCAACTACAATACTATCTACTTTAATTCCTTCCATCTCTGCGAGTTCCTGAGCCATCTCAAAGTTCATAATATCTCCTGAATAGTTCTTGATGACTAAAAATACACCTTTACCCTCGTCCGCTACTTTAATGGCTTCTAAAATTTGATCGGGCGTTGGAGAAGTAAAAACGGCTCCACAGACAGCTGCCGACAGCATTCCTGCTCCGACAAACCCAGCGTGCGCAGGTTCATGACCGCTTCCACCGCCTGAAACAATAGCCACTTTTCCCTTTTTATCGTGGGTTCGTTGTATGATTCCTGTTTCAGGAACTCTTTTAATTAATTCTGGATGGCTTAGCACCATTCCATCAATCATCTCATCAACAATATAATCTGGATTATTTAAAATTTTCTTAATCATGTCTATGTCTACCCCTATCTTAGTTTTTCAGTTTATTTATTTTTTCTTTATAGTCTCGACCAATCGCATCAGCTGCAATAATTACCTGTGCAACAGCTTCAACTGTTATTTCAAACGGCATTGAGTGGATCGATTCTTCTGGGATACATGCTTTTTTAGCTACTTCTAAAATTTCATCATATTTCACTTCTTCAACATCCAAATCAGCTAAACATACTGGTAATCCAACAGAGATACTAAAATCTAACAGTTCTTTAATTTCTGATTTTGGTGCATTTTCAAGGACTAACTGTACAAATGTTGTAAAAGCAACTTGCTCCCCATGGTAGTAATTTCCTGGGCCATCTAGAACAGTTAAACCATTATAAATCGCATGGGAAGCTGCTAATCCTGCTGATTCAAAGCCTAAACCAGATAATAAAGTATTCGCTTCCACAATGTCTTCCAAGGCTGGAGTGACAATATTATTATCTGCCGCAATCTTTGCATCATAACCTTTTTCAAGAATGATTTCCAAACTTTTTTCGGCTAATGTCATGGCTGCAATGGTTCCTTTGGCTGGCCCTGTTGCCCCTGTATGATAACCATTTGGTAAACCAGCATTCACATTAGAGTTTGATCGGCGGGTTGCTCTCGCTTCGTAATAAGTAGCTAGGGTGTCTCCCATTCCCGCAACTAAAAATCGGCTTGGCGCTTGCGCAATAACTGTTGTATCCATTAGGACTACATCTGGGTTTTTAATAAAATAAGCATAGTCATCAAATTGATGATCGGCTGTATACAGTACAGCGGAGTGGCTCGTTGGTGCATCCTGAGCGGCAATCGTAGGACAAACAATCACATTGTGCCCATTTGAAACCACTTTAGAAGTATCAATCGCTTTTCCTCCACCTAAACCTACTATGACATCTGTCTCGTTTTCTTCTGCTATTTTTTTCAAGCGCTCGACTTCATCTCGTGTAGCTTCTCCACCAAAATCTGCGCGATACAGTTTAACATTAAATTTCTCTGCCGTCTTATCTAATTTATCTTGTACTCGATCAATATCTTCTTTATTTCCGATAACAAGGGCTGATTCTCCTAAAGATTGAATATAGAATCCTAAGTTTAATAATTCGTCTTCACCTTGAACGTACTTACTTGGACTAATAAATGCTTTTCTCATTGTCATTCCTCCTATTTATAATTGAAGCGTTTTCTTTCTTCTTGAATAAATATTATCAAGTAAGCGTTGTCATCTCAACAGACAAAACCTATACTTTGTCCGCTTTGCTTTATATTTTCTGTAACGTATACTTGAGATAATAAATTACTTGCCACTCTTTAGTGAAAGGAGTCTTAATAGATGGAACAAGAAACTAACACGAAAAAAATTATTGCTTTAGCCTTTCAAGAATTAACAACTAAAATAACAATCGAGAAAATCTCAATCTCTGATATTATGAAGCAAGCTGGTTTCCGTCGCCAAACTTTTTATGATTATTTTGACGATAGATATGATTTAGTTACTTGGATTTTCTATTGGGAGTTAAATAAATCTATTTATCCGATTAAGACTTGGGAAAATTGGGAGGATATTTTGTGGCATCTATTAACTTATCTCGAATCAAATAAAATTTATTACAAAAAGATTTTTTTGAATACCAAACTAGATTCTTTTAAACAGTACTTTATTTACTCGATTAAAAATCTAGTTAACGAGTTGACAAATGATTACTTTAAAGAGCAGACTCTTTCGCAAGATGAAAAACAATTAATCCAAACAGCAACTGATTTTTATAGCTATGGTTTATCTGAAAGCCTTTATCATTGGGTATTAGAGAATTGCGGACCAAACAGTCAGAAGTACCATGCAATGCTTGTCAAACTTGTAAAATACCAATTACAAATTGATTAACAATTTATTATTTTTATAGAATAAATGGAGTGATAAAAAATGGCAGAATATATACTTTCTATTGATCAAGGAACAACTACGACTCGTGCTTTTATTATTGACCGGAAAGGAAATTACATAGGAACAGCTAGTCAAAAATTCCAACAAATTATTCCAAATCCTGGCTGGGTAGAACATGACCCGAAAGTCATTTGGCAATCTGTTTGTAATGTAATAGAAGAAGTTACCCAGAAATCAGGAATTAGTTATTCTCAAATAAAAGCACTTGGAATAAGTAACCAGCGTGAAACGACCGTTGTCTGGAATAAAATAACAGGTAAACCAATTTATAATGCAATTGTTTGGAATTCTAACCAATCTTTGAATATTATTAATCAATTGAAAACCGATACAAACGAAGAGTATATTCATAAAAATACTGGACTTGTTATGGATTCTTATTTTTCAGCAAGCAAAATTCGTTGGATTCTAGACCAGAACGAAGAAACACAAGCAGAAGCTGAAAAAGGAAATTTACTTTTTGGAACAATTGACAGTTGGATCATCTGGAAATTAACTAAAGGGAAGTTACATGCTACTGATCATACCAATGCATCTAGAACGATGCTTTTTAATATTCACCGTTTAGAATGGGATAATCACTTACTAGAACTCTTTAATATTCCAAGAGCCATGCTCCCTAATGTTTATCCAAGTTCTTTTTATTATGGTGAAACAGATCCAAGTTTTTTTGAAGGAACAAAAATACCAATTAGTGGGGTAGCTGGGAATCAGCAGGCTTCATTATTTGGCCAGCTCGCTTTCCGATCTGGACAAGTTAAAAGCACTTATGGTCAAGGGACATTTATTGTTATGAATACTGGCTCCAAAGCAAAATTATCAAATAATCGTTTACTGACAACGATTGCTTATTCAATAGACGGCCAAATTAACTATGCTCTCGAAGGTTCTGCTTTGATTTCTGGAAGTGCAATTGAATGGCTGAAAGATGGCTTAGAATTATTTGAGAACATTGAAGATTCTGAGACTTTAGCTCTTCAAGCAAATGAAGAATCTCCTGTCTATGTTGTTCCAACTTTTCGAGGAATGGGAGCTCCTTATTGGGAACCTGATGTCAGAGGAGCTGTTCTAGGAATGGATGAACATACTGGAAAAAGAGAACTTGTCCTTGCTACATTTGAATCTTTAGCTTATCAGGTTAATGATATTAT
This sequence comes from Ruoffia tabacinasalis, assembly GCF_042652985.1. Classification (NCBI taxonomy): domain Bacteria; kingdom Bacillati; phylum Bacillota; class Bacilli; order Lactobacillales; family Aerococcaceae; genus Ruoffia; species Ruoffia tabacinasalis. The sequence continues at coordinate 38,479 of NZ_JBHSHQ010000045.1, forward strand.
CGATTTAATGGAATCAGAAACAGAAATTGAGCTTGATATTTTACATGTTGATGGTGGGGTTGCTCAAAACAATTTACTTATCCAATTTCAAGCTGATATCCTTAATAAAACGGTAACTCGTGTTGAACGTTTAGAAACGACAGGTTTAGGTGCTGCCTATCTTGCTGGATTAGCTGTTGGCTATTGGAAAGATTTAAATGAATTAAAAGCTTTAGTGTCTGAGAGCGAAATTTTCCAACCAAATATGGCTCAAATAGAGCGAATTAAAAAATTAAATGGCTGGCATAACGCTCTTAAGACTGTTCGATATTATACCCAATTAAATCTTGACTAGTTTTTCAATCTTTACTAGATAATTTGTGAAAATATAATAGGAGTTCAATGAGATCATACAACTATCTGTAATCCAGCTAAGAAAAACATTTTAGTCATCTACTCATTTTGACTCTACTATCGCAAGTCATTAAAAAAGACTATGGATTTTAAAATAGATTCCATAGTCTTTAATGTTAAAATATTAATTTTTTCATTTTTAATTTACACGATTCTTTGTAGCTCCAGTTTTTATGACTTCAAGAGTAGAATCTAACCCAATATTCATAATGTTACGCACTGACACATCCGTATAGTAAGCAACATGTGGGGTGAATACTACTTTTGGATGGTCTAGAAGACGTTGGAACAATTCATCATCAATTCCATTCTCACGATTATCTGCTGGAATATATGAACCTTCGTTTTCATACATATCCAAAGCAGCGCCTGCAATTAGGCCATCATCTAAAGCTTTGAGTAATCCTTCAGTATCCACAATAGCTCCTCGAGCATCGTTGATAAAATATGCAGTTGGTTTGAATTGTTTAAACATTTCATAATCAAATTGATGGTGATTATCAGATGTTGCTGGAACATGTAAAGTCACCACATCTGCTTCTTTTACAACCTCTTCAACACTGTCTTTATACTCTAAATATTTTGTCGCCACGTCATTTGGATAAAGATCATAACCGATTACTTTAGCATCAAAACCTTTAAATAATTTTGCTGCGACTCGACCAATAGACCCGTACCAATAACTCCTACTGTCATTTCACCAAGTAACCCTCCACGAATGCCTGGTTGCCAGCGGAAGTCACCTTCTTTTGTTCTTTCTTCAATTTCATTAACTTTTCGAATTAACATCAAAGCTTGAGTAATTACGAATTCAGCAATTGATTCTGGTGAGTAGACAGATACGTTACTTATAATAATGTTATTTTTAGTTGCTTCGTCTAAATCATAGTAATTATACCCCGCGCTTCGCTGTGCAATTTGTTTAATTCCATACTCATTTAATTTTTCATAAACTTCACTCGAAACTTTTGTGTTTTGACTTGTTGTTACCCCATCAAATCCTTTTGCTAAATGAACATTTTCTGGAGTTATTTGGCCGTCAATAATTTTCACTTCTACATTATTATCTTTTGACCATTTTTCAACAATAGGTAATTCTTCTTCTCTTACTTGATAAACAGCAATTTTAGTCATGTAATCTCCTCTTTCTAAAAGATATTAGTATCCATCTACAATACATTTAAACACATCATCACTGTAAAAGCTCATGCGTGTGAATAGATTATACGTTACAAATGCTATAGCTAATGGAACAACCAAATATTTAACAATAAGATTCACTAGAGAATCATAATATTTTCTTCCATAAAACTGAAGCCAGTAATTGCTCCTTATAATCCTATAATACCAAATCTATCTGAAGCTGTTGTTCCTTGAATTTTGAAGAAACAAATTATACTAGTCAATGCTTGCCTACTCCACTGACAAAATACATATTTAAGGATTTCAAAGTTGATTTGTATTATACTAAATAAAATTAAGTTGGATAGGAGTCAGAAAATGGAACATACAACTACATATATTTCTTCTTATGATGGGCAAAAAATATTTTTACGTATATGGAACCAAGTAGAAAAACCAAAAGGAGCCGTTCAAATTATTCATGGAATGGCTGAACATTCTGCACGGTATGAAGCGTTTGCACTTTTTTTAAATAAACAAGGTTATATTGTTTATGCGGATGATCATCGTGGTCATGGACATTCTTTGACGGAAGAAGAAGTTTTTGGCTATATTGGTGAGGATGGTTTTCAAAAAATTGTTAAAGATCAACAACTGATTTCTGAGTTGATAAAAAAAATATCCAAAGCTACCTTTATTTGTTTTTGCTCATAGTTTTGGGTCATTTATCGGGCAGGAGTATATCATTCAAAATTCTGAAAAAATAGATGGAATGATTCTTTCTGGTTCAGCCAAACAAAATGGATTGGATGTAAAAATGGGAAGAATATTAGCTACCTTTCAAAATACTGTATTTGATGATAAAAAAGAAGCCAAATTGATTGATCAATTATCTTTTGGGTCATTTAATAAGAAATTTAAAAAGCAGCAACCAACATCTAGTTGGCTAACAAGAGATGCTAAAGTTGTGGAACAATATGAGAAAGACGAATTGTCTGGTTTCGTATCTTCGATAAATTTTTACTATGAACTCTTCCATGCTTTTAAATCGTTATATCAAACTAAACGACTAGAAAAAATTGAAAAGGATTTGCCTCTTTTAATTGTTTCAGGTGATATGGATCCTGTTGGTAAGTATGGCACAGCAGTTCAAGCATTATATGAGCAATATGTTCAATTAGATTTGGAAAATGTAACACTTAAGTTATTTAAAGATGCTCGGCATGAGTTAGTAAATGAACTAAATAACCAGGAATTTTTTTCTTACATCAATGATTGGTTGCATCAGCAGATAGAGAGCAATTAAACCTCAATTATTGGGGTTCACTACATTTCTGAGCACTCGTTCAACCTATCTATTATTCAAAAACTGGCTTATCTCTTCATTCTTAGTTTCTGTGTCAATATCTAAATATCTTTGCGTTGTTTCTAAACTTTGATAGTCTAGTGCGCTCTGAATCGTAGTTAGACTTACACAATTTGAAGCTAATTGAGTTGCAAAATTACTACGTATACCGTGGGTTGTTACAAGCATATCATATCTTTTATTGTATTTATTGAACCTTTTAGCTATGTTTGAATGCTTCGTGGGGCATTCTCAAAAGGTAATCCGTTTGTTGTCAAGAATAGAAATGCTGTATCCATTTCATTTGCTTCCAAGACTTTTTTTCCACATGTGTAACTGTGTCACCATTTCCTCAAAGATTGCTGGAATAGGCTTAGTTGTACCAACTCGCCCTTTCATTATTGTAGCAGATACATTTATGACATTATTCTTAAAGTCAAACATATCGTATGTGAGATGTGACATCGTACCAGCTCTCAGACCAGTTTCGTATACTATCTTGATAAAAACGTAGTCTCTGAATTCTACATAGTCATCAGCATTAAGATGGTTGAGTAGCGTGCTAATATCGTCTGTTTTTGATTCTTTTCGAACATCTTTTGTTTTTGCGATAGTAATATCTTCCCAAAACACCGTTGCAATATAATTTCTCTTGTTCATCTCTTTCAAAAGTGAACGTACATTTTTTAGTCTAATGCTTCTCGGGTTGTTTGAAACATCTCCTAGTGCTAAATAGTTGAGTAATACGTCCCATGTAATAAATTTACATGAGCTTATAAAGCCATCGTAGCTGTTTACCATGCGCTTAAAGTGTTAGTTATAATCCCGTATCGTTTGCTCACTTTTACCCATGACTATCATCTCTTTTGTTATCTCGCTCAATGCGATATCCCAGAGCATAATCTCTGTTTGTATATGTCAATTGAAAAAGGGACCACCTTGCTGTTGAAAAAGGGACCACCCTGCAGTAGTAACAGGAG
>NZ_JBHSHQ010000046.1:0-93870 GCF_042652985.1 Ruoffia tabacinasalis
TCGTTACTAACATTTTACACGAACCTGTTATGGGTTTCTTTATTTGTCGCACTTAATTTTACAATTCATCGTAAAAAAAAGAAGCCTCTGGGCTCCCTTTTAGTGATGCTTGCGTATCGCTTTCAGCATCATAATATTGTCTTCAAAATCATATTCGACAACATCGATTAGTGCTGATAAAATATCGACATGGAATTCGTCATCTCTTAAACCTAATAGGTCTTCGTAATACTCTTCCACTTCGGGTTGTTGAGTTGCTCGTAACTTTTCGATAACAAAATCGAGGTCGGAAGGTTCTGATTCGATCTGACCTGTGATTGTTATTTCACTTTGATGATCAAAGAGACCAAAGTGAATGTTTGCCTGTGTCATACCACTGTTGTAAAAGTAATCCAATAACTCATTCATAATCAACTTAATCTTTCGATATTCCCTCACGCATCTCATTCCTTTCCCTAATTCCGTCTAGGACAGGTACAACAGTAGCTGCCACGAAACCTCCAGCAAAGCCATTGTTATACAAGTTTAAACCTGCATGAGTTATACCCGTATTTGGAACTAACCCTGCATGTAATAATCCTACCAGAAATCCGGCCTTCCATCCATAGTGGCCTGCGATTGGAGCCAAAGTTGTCCCAAATAAGGCCGAAAGAAGTGATGCTGTTGAACTAGGTTCGTCTACTGCCATCATGACTTGCATGGCGAATATCCCAATTACAACGGGTGTTACGTTAAAGATATGCTTACCAAACGTACCAAAACCAATAACCGTTAAAACGCCACCTATCACGGCTCCTTCAAGCGTACCTCCTACAACCCAAACATAAGCTAAAGAGGCTAGACCTAAGACACCCATATTAATAAAGGTTAAGCCAACTCCATAATCCGTCACGAAGTCTGAGATTAAACGGCCTGAATCTTTCTTAAATATCCCATATCCTTTGAAAGACTTACCATTTAACATGAAACCAATAACAAGTAAAAAGAGTGAAAAAGCCACGAAGAATGCTTCAACTTCGATAATGGAATGAGTTTGTATAATCGGATCATAAGTCGTCGTTAAGTCAAATACTCGCATAATACTCGCGATAATCATACCTAAAACTCCAGCCGTAAAGCCCATATTATACAAATTATATCCTTGGTGAAAACGTAAGAAACTTGATCCCATTGGATGAATCGTAAAACCAATGAAGACTCCAACCAAAACTCCTAAAGGAACACTAACCCAATATGACAAACCTTGTCCAAAGGTAATAATACTTACAACTGGTGCTAAAGTCGTCGCAAATAACGATGTAAGTAGAAAGTTACCTATCGGCATATTCCGATATTGACTATAAAGCAGTGTTCCTAGTGTTATCGGAATTGAATTATATAAATTCTTACCAAAAAAGGCGAAGCCCATAACTGTAAATAAAGCCGCTACTAATGGGCCAGTTATCTTTGTAGAAAATCGCTTAATTGCCATCGCATTAATCAACATCAGTAAACCAGCGTTGACAAAAGTTGCACCGATTCCCCCTAATTCAAAGTAATCCGTAATCAGATTACTCGGTGAGGTTAAAATAGCTAAGAAACCATCCCATACTTGATTTAATGGATCTACTAACAAACCAAATAGGATAAATATTAAAGAAACTAAGTATAAAAAATTGGCCTTGACTGAATCTTCAGTGAAAAAATATTGAGTTATCTTTGCATTCATAACTGTTTTTTCAACCTCTTCTGCCATCCGAAACCTCCCATAAAATTCTAATACAAATATATTACCAATTCTCTATCTTTATCACAATAATTAATTATTAAAAAACACTAAATAGACACTTTTAAATTTGCTTCATATTTTCGGGGTATTTTCGTTATAATGAGGTTACGTATTTTATGCGAAAGAAAGGACGATGAGAATGAACATTACAGTTTATTGTGGCTCGAATCCTGGTAAAAATCCAAACTTTAGCTTAGCAGCCACTAAATTAGGAACTTGGATTGGACAACAAGGCCATGCGCTTGTTTACGGCGGTGGTATGAATGGTTTAATGGGAATTGTTGCGGACGCAGTGTTGGAAGAGAATGGTGATGTCCAAGGAATTATCCCAGAAGTGTTGCGAGGGATCGAAGTGAAGCACCCCAACGTTCAGAATATGGAGATTGTTCAAACAATGCCCGAGCGAAAAACTCGGATGATTGAGCTCGGCGACGCCTTTATTGCCCTCCCTGGTGGGGTTGGGACTTTAGAAGAAATTTCCGAAATCGTCTCTTTAACTCGCATTGGCCTCGTGAATAAACCGACAGTGTTTTACAATGTTGACGGATATTATGAGTCCTTGAAGGATCAGTTTGACCGGATGGTGCAAGAAGAGTTCCTCAAACTTGAAGTTCGGGAAATGTTCCTCTTTTCCGAATCACTTCAAGAGATCGATACGTTTATTCGTGAACATTCATAGGGGATGATGTGTCCTTGGGAATTTCTCAAGGACATTAAAACGCAAATCGTGGCCCTGAGATTTTCTCAGGGACATATAAACGCGAATCGTATCCCTGAAATTTTCTCAAGGACATATATACGCAATTCGTGGCCCTGAAATTTTCTCAAGGACATATATATGCGATTCGTGGCCCTGACATTTTCTCAAGGACATATAAACGCAATTCGTGTCTCTGAAATTTTCTCAAGGACATATACACGCAGATCGTGTCCCTGAAATTTTCTCAAGGACACTTCATCCTCAAAAATTACAATTATCCAAAACAAAAGACGACTCAACACTACAATTGTTGAGCCGCCTTGTTTTATACGCAGAGTTTGGCTGTAACCTCACTGATTAAAATTTGCGAATATGTTTATCTAAGTAAAATTTATGTTTAATTTCTAAAAAGCGCTCGAATTCAATCAGTATATGATATAAGAGTGCGCGTGTTTCAAATTCTTCTCGGTTTTTGGGTAAATCGCTGCTACGGTAATAGCTATACAATTCACTAATACTTTCTAATAAGCCTTTACCACTATTCGTTTGCGCAAATTCATCCGATGTGAGTTTAAACATATTTGCTAAGGTTGTATTTTGTTCTGTTCTTAATGAAATGTGATGTAAGGAATCAATCATCCGTTTTAATACATCTGCCTGTCTAGATCGCATTTGAGCGTAGCGAATGACGTAATCGTCTTTAGTGAATAATTGATTCTCATATTCGGACAAAGCCAGCTGTCTGAAATCTTCTATAGACTTGTCGACATGTTCTACTTCTGCCCGAATTAAAGGAATATCAAAATCATTTTCAAGTAATCTTTGATTAATTAATTCCAATACTACTCGGAAATTTTCTTCAATTTCTTTAATTCCTTTTTTTAATTTAGGTTTTTGATTTGGCATCCATAAATTAAATAAAATCGCCATACCAGCGCCAATTACCATAATTAACACACCGTTGAGTTGCCACTGCCAGGACACACTTTCTGCAATGACAAAGTGCGTGACCAAAACTGAAATCGGTGCGATCGCTGCTTGGAGATTCATGGTGTAAGCCACCGGTATAAAAATAAGTAAATACAGACCGAATGCCCATACTTGATACCCAAATATTAAAAATATGATGGTCGCAATCGCAAAAGCAAGTACCGTAGCGATTAAATAAGTCAGGGAAATCTGACGAGACGCTTTACGTGTATCTAGCAAAGTTAAAATCGTAATAATTCCTGTCGCCAGTGAGTTTTCTAAGCCGATAAATTGTGCGATGTAAATCGCGATGGTGGCCGCCAGTGTTATCTTTATTGTCCGAAGTCCAAGTGACATTCAATCCCTCCATTACATTCTGACTTTCTTTTATATATAATAGCATGTATACCACATTTTAAATAGGAGAGGTACTTACAATGATTTTTGAATATGAACATTTAATTCAGTTTTATGAAACAGATGCAATGCGCATTGTGCACCATTCCAATTATTTGCGTTGGTTTGAAGAAGCCCGTCTCGTTTGGCTATCTGATATTGGCTACAGTTATAAGCAAATGGAAGACGAAGGCATCATGATTCCAGTACTTTCTGCTCAAGTTGAATATAAACAAATGCTTGCTTTTGGCTCAACGGCTATCATTCGATTGCGAATATCTCACTTTACACCTGTAAGAATGACTGTTGAATATAAAGTATATAATAAAGAAACGGGCGATTTAACAACGACAGGATCAACGTCGCATTGTTTCCTAGATGCCGAAACTCAGCGTCCACTTTCTTTAAAACGTAAACATCCAGATATTCTTGCAGCATTTGAAAAAGCACAAGCGGATTCAAAAGAGGATTAAAGATAGTAAAAGAATAGCGCTCAGCATGAGACCATCCGGTACCATTGCTGGGCGCTTTGTTGTATTAGAAAAAAAAGACGAATCCGAAGATCCGCCTTAACTATTATTATTTACGCACGTTTTTGGTAAGTTCCTTCAGACGTGTTGATGATTAACGCTTCGCCAACTTCGATGAAGTCAGGAACGTTGACTACTAAACCTGTTTCCATTGTTGCTGGTTTACCAGATCCTGTTACTGTTGCACCTTTAATTGATGGTTGTGTTTCTTTTACCTTTAAAGTAACCGTTTGAGGTACTTCAACCCCGATAACTTCAGAACCGTAAAATTGGATTTTTACTTCCATATTTTCTAATAAGTATAATAACTCATCTTCAATTGAATCTACTGGTAATTCATATTGTTCATATGATTCTAAGTCCATGAAGAAAGCTGTTTCGTCCATGCTGTATAAGAATTGAACATCTCTTGTTTCAAGGAAAGCACGTTCGAATTTTTCGTCTGGACGGAAAGTTGTATCATAAGTCGCCCCAGAGCGAACGTCACGTAATTTCATACGCATAACTGTATTCCCTTTACCTGGTTTATGGTGACTTGCGCTTAATACTCGAATTAATTTTCCATCTTGAATAAATGTCATACCTGCTTTTAAATCTACTGCAGAAATCATTTCACATTCTCCTTTTATTATCTCTAAAATATTCCTTCTCATTATAGCATAAAATTTCTTATGGTATCGCTATCCTATAAAAATTCATTTAATAACCGCTAAAATTATGATAGACTATCTAAAAATGAACTTTAGATGAGGGATATATTAAAATGGAATTAAATAATTTATTCAATACTAACTTAACTAAAATTAAACCCAATGCCATTCGTGCCTTTGATGAAAGTGCCTCTCAAGTCGAAGGGATTATTAAATTGACTTTAGGCGAGCCAGATTTCAATACACCTGAACACGTCAAAAATGCCGGAATCAAAGCGATTCAAGACAACCAAACCGGTTATTTATCGACACCTGGAGATAACCGTTTACGCCAAGCAGCTGCAAATTTTGTTAAAGAAAAATATGACTTAGATTATCAATGGGAAGACGAAGTCATTGTAACTGTTGGGGCGACCGAATCGCTATCGACGGCACTTCAAACGATTTGTAATCCTGGAGATAAAATTATTGTTCCCTCGCCTTACTTTACTTTATATTCTTCAATTATTTACTTAGCTGGTGGTGAACCCATCGAAGTAGATACATCTGCCAATGATTTTGTTATGTCACCTGAGATGTTAAAAGATACGTTAGAAGAACATGGTGATGCTGTTAAAGGAATCATCTTAAATTATCCAACGAATCCAACGGGAGTAAACTGGACGGAAGAAGATGCAATAGCTTTCGCAGATGTCCTACGTGATCGTCCGATATTTGTCATTAGTGATGAAGTATACAGCGAATTAGTTTACGAAGAAGAACACGTATCGATTGCGAAATACATTCGCGAGCAAATAATTGTGATCAATGGCGTATCCAAATCCCATGCGATGACCGGCTGGCGTGTTGGCCTTCTGTTTGCCCCATCAAATATTATGAGCCAATTAGTGAAAGTCCACCAAAATCTTGTCACCACAAACTCAACGATTTCTCAATTAGCTGCTCGTGAAGCGTTGGAGAATGGCGTGAACGATGCCCAACCGATGCGAGAAAAATATATGATGCGCCGTGATTATATTTATGACTTTATGACACGCTTAGGTTTCAAAATCGTTAAGCCAAGTGGCGCCTTCTATATGTTCGCGCGTATTCCAGAAGATTTGGAACAAAATAGTATGGACTTTTGTCTAGACTTAGCCCACTCAGCTGCCGTTGCTTTCGTACCGGGCTCTGCCTTTGGTATCGGCGGCGAAAGTCATGTTCGCCTCAGCTATGCTGCCAGTATCGATGATATTAAAGAAGCGATGCGACGTTTAGAAGTCTTTGTCAAAGAGAAACGCGAAAACAAATAATAAAATAAAAGATGACTAGATTGAGAGAATCCTCTTTTCTAGTCATCTTTTTTCTATCTTAACTTAAGTCAATGCTCGGTGCCCTCTTTACTTGTAAACTGAATCTATACAATAAAGGAGGAAATAACATGCAAACAACACAAAAACGAGAACTATCGATGCGGCAAATAAGTCTCTTCATTGGTGTGACTTTAATCATTATGGCAATTGCTTCAGGCATCGCTTATGGTTATTTACATCCTACGATTTTTCAGGCAGATTCACAGTCTTTTAGTCCCGAACGCGTACAACCAACTTTAACTCTCTTAAGATTTGAAATACTTCTTTGGGTTGTCGTAATTGTCACGGATATCATCGTTGCTTGGGCACTTCATTTATATATGCGCCAATTTCACGAAAACCTCTCACTGCTCGCAGCTTGGTTGCGACTACTTTATACAGCTACTTTAGCAATGTCGATCGGTTATGTACTTCAGATTAGTGTCAGTTTAGAAAGTGTCGTTACCCAATCAAACGCGAACTTGGACGCTTTACTGCCGTCAATCGCTGCCGGGGAACAGGCTTTTAGCTTAGTTTGGGGCTTTGGCTTAATTATTTTCGGCTTGCATTTATTAGTTCTAGCTTATGTCGTATTGAAAGCAACACCGATACATAAAGTAATTGGTTATTTATTATTACTGGCTGGTGTGAGCTACATTATCATCCATACTTTAACTTTACTTGGACCAGACATGACAGCTCTGGCTTCACAATTAGAAGGCTTTTTAGCGGTCCCGATGGCTTTAGGCGAATTGAGTTTAGCACTTTGGTTTATCTTCAAAAAAGTCTCGGATTTAAAGGTTCAACCGGCGCTTAACGCGGCTTAATGATTCTGGTTTCATTCCAAGTAAACTAGCCAATTGATGTTGGGGAACGCGGTCAATGAGATTAGGACGAGTATCTAATAAATTTAAGTAGCGTTCTTGAGGTGAGGCACTAATGAAGCGGGCATTATTGTCTTGAATGTTTGCTAGGTCTTCTTCCATGAAGCCTCGCGTAATTTCAATTAATTTAGGGTATTTTTGAAACATCACATCTTCATTAATAAAATCACCGACGATCAATACAGAATCTTCGACACATTCAATTGAGTATTCTGAAGGTATTCTCTGGGTGTAACTTTTATAATTAATCGCTGTTTGTTTCTCCGTGTAGAAATTATAAGTGTTTTCTTCACCGGCTTCATCAATCGCAAACTGCCTTAAACAGCCTTGTAACACGAAGTAACATTCTTTAGATACATCACCTTGCCTAAGGAGTATTGTTCCTTGTTTATATGTTCTTACATCGATTTCGGAGCTTAGTTGTTCGACTTCTGCTTGAGTTAAAGTAAATCCTTTCAAAAATTCGGTTAAATAATCAGTCATTCCTTCACCTTCTCCCATTCTATATTCACCCATATATTACCACATTCAAATGCTAAAAAGCACTCGCATCACTGGGATACGAGTGCTTTATTCTATGTTTATTTGACCGCATCTAAGTCTTTAGCTTTGTGAATCGTATTAGCGATATCATGGGCTAAATGAACCGTTTGCGGGCGAATTGCTTTTGGAATTCGGTAATTTTTCTCATTCATTGTAACAAATAATGCTTTCTCGTTTGCTTCCGTCATTTCTTGGAAGGGATGTTTAATGAATTGAGGTGTTGTGTGTCCCACGCCAATTTCTAAAAAGACTACTTTTTTGCCTTCATTTTCTTTTAGAAAAGCTTCATAGCGGTCTTTTTGTGCATGGAAATCGCCATCTTCCACCATACCTTTTTCTTCATTTCGCTTGTTAATTTCAAAAGGTGCACCACATTCTGGACAGTGTGGTACTAATTCAGACGGAACTTTCATATTCGCTTGTTGCTCCACCATCTCACGAATTACTGAATCGTCGCGGTAAGTTTGTTGATGACAGTGTTTTGAACATTGCCATAAACCATACTCACCTTGAATGTGAAAGACATGGTCACTATCATAATCGGCTACATCAAAGGCATTATCAGCATTTGTTGTAATAATATGGTAATTGCGACCTTCTAACATGTCTTTTAAATCTAAGTAAGATTGCCCTACAGGTTGATCTAAATAGTTTAAGACAACGAAGCGACTTTGAAATGCCCAGTACTCTTCCACACTTTCAAAGTCGAACAGACTTGCTTGTAACATATCTAGTAGGCCGTACTTTTCAATGAAGTCAGGAAAGGCATCTGTAAAGCGCGACCCAATATATTTAAAGCCGTCTGCTGCTGACATTCCAGCTCCAATACCTACAACAATGGCGTCCGCTTCATCAAGCAATCCTTGTAACACTTGTCCATCTTCTAAAGTTCCTTGCTCTGCTTCAAGGGTCTTCCAATAATTTGTCATCATGCGTCTCCTTTAATTAATTTCTTTTGATATATCGCTTCATCTTCGTCTTCATACACATTGAATATCACTTTTAAATCTGTCTCATGTTCACTTAAATAATCACGAACCGTCTTAATCGCAATTTCCGCTGCTGGCTCATTCGGAAAGCCGAAGACCCCGGTTGAAATACAGCAGAAAGCAATACTTTCAAGTTGGTTCCGATCGGCCATCTCTAAACATGCTTGATATGTTTGGGTAAGTAACTTTTGATTGATTCTTGTCACTCTGCCACTGGCAGTAGGTCCAACAGTATGAATAATATAGTTGGCTGGTAAGTGATAGGCTGGAGTCAATTTTGCTTTACCTACCGGTTCCTTCTTCCCTTGTTCAGTTATAATTTCGTGACATGCAAGTCGTAAACGAATGCCCGCCTTTGTATGAATAATATTATCAATACAATTATGATTTGGGATGAAACATCCTAACAGCTCTGAATTGGCTGCATTCACTATACTATCAACCGCTAAAGTTGTAATATCACCTTTCCAAAGATAAATATTATCTCCTTCAGCTGGCGTTAAATCTTCTAAAGTTACTGCTTCTTCTTGATTATTATTTGCTTTTAGAAAGCGGTCCTCATGTTCTAAGTACTCTTCCGAGATTGCTTTTGGTGGACGGACATTGACCAAATGACGCCATTTCTTAAAAGTATCTTCCGATTCCTCAAGTGTAGGGGCATCATCTTCTTTTGATAAATATTGGACCATCCATTCAAGATCTGCAATTGCTTTCATTGACTCGTCCTTTCAATTTTACATTTTCCTAGATAAAGTAGACGCACTTAAGCAAAGGGCTTGGCCCCCACTTAAATGCGTCCATGTATTGCTTATGCTTACGCTTACGCTTCTTCTAAAGCATTGAATGCTTCTTCGTCAACGTTAGTTAATTTTACTAACCAGTTCTCATCTGCTTTCGCTGAGTTTAATAATTGAGGATTATCTTCCGCTGCTGTATTGCGTTCTACAATTGTTCCAGCAATAGGTGATGCAATCTCTAGTACTGTCTTCGATGCTTCTAAGTTTAAAATTGCATCATCCACTTCTAAGTTATCTTCTTGGTTAAATTCCACAAAACCAACGGTTCCAACATCATCTTGTAATTCTGCAGACATACTCACTGTATAGTTATCGCCATCTTTAGTAATTAATAAAAAGTTCCCAATTCTTTCCATAATAATCTCCTTTATTTCAACTGATTTATACGTATAGTTTTATATTTAATCTGTATTACTTTATATACAACACTGTATCATATCCAAGTTAAAACTGAAAGGGTTTTACACTCTTAAAGTAATTATCCCATGGTTTGGTTTTCCCTTAATTCAACTGTGATACAGTTTCAGGATTCTGTTGTATTTTTATAAGAACATTAAAAGCACTTCCTACACAAGTTTGCGCTAGGAAATGCTTAAATCATGGGTGCTTATTTCTTCTTGAATTTTACACCGTTTGCTTTTAATTGTTTAATGGTTTGTGGACCAATATGCTTAATAGCTAAGAGTTCTTTTTCTGTATAAGCCGAGAAATCCTCAACTTTTACAAGTCCCATTTCTTGAAGTGTAACCGCCGCATTGTGTACGACATCTGCCAGAACGGGTATTTCTAGATAGGACTTATAAGTAAATTGATTCGTTTGTGCTCGATATTGCTTTGACGCGCCTGTAAACGAAATAACTTTCTCATTCACATTCACACGCTCATGCGGTTCTGCTGCTTCATATTCCTCCAACATCCAGTCAAACAAATACTCTGAGCTAACTACGACAGGTAAAATATCATTTAACGCAACCGCAATAGATTCAAAGGAATTCATTTGGAAATGATCAGCTTCACCAAAACCTAAAATTAAATCCATTGGCCAAGAGTCGTCCATAAATAATTGAAAAAGATTGTCATTTGCTTCTTCTAAATCTAAGAATAAATCTTTAGCATACGTCAAATTATTAGTCAAAACTGCCACAACAAGCAATGGAATAATCATTCGATCATCTTCACTCGCTGGGTAAGGCACTTCTGAGAACAGTTCATAGGCACTTTCGAAGTCATATGTCCGGCAATAAATCGACATAATATAATATCGTGACCCTAAACTATCCATCTCGTCAATCTCATATAAACTTTCAAAATGTTCTAATGCTTCTTCTAACAAGCCTTGTTTAAATAGAATCACCGCTAACATATACTTTAATCTTAAGTAAGGGCGTTCTTCGTAATTAAGCCAACCGACTTGACCTGTTTCTTCCCATTTATGAAATGCTTTGATTTCCAGTTTACGAATTTGTTCAATTTGTTCAACTAAAGATCCTTCAATGAGTTCTAAATGGGCGTTCCAGTTTTCTGGCCACAACTCAATCGCCTCGCGTAATAAAGCCTTGCGTTGTTTCTCATCACCGATACTCATTGAGAGTTCAAATAATTCTGCTGATTCCATTTCTGGTGTCGATTCTATCTCATTCTCAAGCTCACCATTATTATAGAATGACATAAATGTTTCAACTGCTTTTTCAATACTTTCAAATTCATCTCCATACTGGTCAATAAATTGCTGTAACGCACGAAAAATGTTATCATCGTTACCAAAAGACATAACTCTCACCTCATTTCAGATATTAGTTATAGTATACCGTTAATCGCATCATTTTAACAATATTTTAGAGAGAGTAAAAGGAGAGAAATATGAAGAAAATTCGACAGATTATCCAACAGTATGATGCTAAAGCACTAGGTGTTCAAAGAGGTTATGCCGTTTTACTCCCGCTAATAAAAGTGAAGAATGAATGGCATGTGTTGTATGAAGTTCGCAGTAAACATATCTCACAACCAGGTGAAACTTCTTTCCCTGGGGGACGCATTGAAACGGATGAATCACCTGAAGAAGCCGCTGTTCGTGAAACGATGGAGGAGTTAAATATCCGACGTGAGAACATTACCCTCTATGGGGAAATCGATTATATTATTGCTGCCAATCGAATTATTTATTGTTACGTTGGAGAAATTACTGGTGTGGCCTTTGAAGATATTTATCCAAATATTGAAGTAGAAAGATTGTTCACAATTCCTTTAGACCAGTTAATGGAAAACAAACCCACTTTTTATCAATTGAGTTTTGAGTATACACAAAATCAGGGTAAGGAAGAAAATCAGGAATTTCCATTTCATCTAATTAAGCAAGGTGAAAAATATCCCTTTAATGAAGTCAAACAGAAAATTCCTTTTTACCATTTTCCTGATGAAGTTTTATGGGGTTTTACCGCAAATTTCACTGACCGATTTATTCAAATTATTAAAGACGGCCAATAATGTACACAAAAGACGTTCAATCTCCAATAGAGAGACTGAACGTCTTTGTTTTTAAATTTGATATTCCCCGATACGGTTCCAATTTTTATCATGAAGAATAATACGAGCAGGCACGCCTACGGCGGTTGCATACGGTGGGACGTCTTTTAATACGACGGCACCGGCACCAATTTTGGCGTGATGACCAACAGTAATGTTACCTAGTAAAGTCGCGTTAGCTCCAATTTCAACATCATGTTGAATTGTTGGATGGCGCTTCTTACCTTTCTCATTCCCTGTTCCACCTAAAGTCACTCCGTGGTAAAGCTTAGCCCGGTCTCCCAGAATCGCTGTCTCACCAATAACCACACCCATACCATGATCGATAAAGATCTTCTTACCGAGCTTTGCGCCGGGATGAATTTCTATCCCTGTTTCAGTTCGAGACACTTCTGATAATTTGCGTGCTTCATAAATTTCACCTTCTAAGTAAAGTTTATGCGCTTCTAAATGATTTTTAACTGCTTTAAAGCCTGGGTATAAGTCAGTGACTTCCTCTACGCTTGTTGCGGCAGGGTCATTTTCATAAATGTATTGCGCGAGTTCAAGGGCTTCTTCGCTATAATTATTCTGCTTGTCCATCGCCGAAAAATCCAGAAGATAAGTAGCGTTCTCCACTATCTGGTAATACAACGACTACTTTCTTACCTTTCCCTAATTCTTTTGCTAAACGTAATGCTACTGCATAGTTCGCTCCAGAAGAAAATCCAGCTAAGATCCCTTGTGACTTCGCTAACTCAACAGCTGTATTAATCGCTTCATCGTTCGATACTGTCTCAATCTTATCAATGACAGACTGGTCAAGGATTTCTGGAATAAAGTTCGCTCCTAAACCTTGAATCTTATGCGATCCTGCTTCTCCTTTTGTTAAGATTGGTGAAGCTTCTGGCTCCACTGACCAGATAACTGTTTCTGGATTATTTTCTTTTAACACGCGTCCTACACCTGTAATTGTTCCTCCAGTACCGATACCTGCAACGAAACCATCCACATCCGGAACATCTTCTAATACTTCACGGGCAGTTGTTTCTTCATGTGAAGTTACGTTTGCTTCGTTTTTAAATTGACCGAAGATAGGTGCGTTTTTCTCTTTAGCAATTTCTTCCGCTTTTTCTCCTGCTAAACTCATTCCACCTGAAGCTGGTGTTAATACTAATTCTGCTCCATAAGCTTGCATTAGTTTACGACGCTCAACACTCATTGAGTCTGGCATTACGATAATTACTTTAATACCTAACGCTGCTCCAACCATTGCTAAACCAACACCTGTGTTACCACTTGTTGATTCAACGATTGTTCCACCTGGTTTTAGTTCACCTTTATCTAATAAATCTTGAATGATGTATTTTACAGGGCGGTCCTTCACTGATCCACTTGGATTATTCTTCTCAAGTTTTACATAAACATCTGCATAAGAATCATCTAGACCGTTGATTTTCACTACGGGTGTATACCCAATTGCGTCGACAACATTTTCAAATAACATATATAAATCCTCCTAATAATTTAGTTTAAATTTCAATCAAATATCTATTAGAATGGTAACGTTTTAAACGCTTAAAGTCAACGTAACTGCTCATTAGACTTTCATTATTGACCTTTAAAAAAGCGAAGGCAGGCATTGAGTTAAATGCAATGACGGGATAATGGGTCGCAAGTGTGAATTGTGTCCTTAAGATTTTTCAAGGGCTTAAAATCATAAATCGTGTCCCTGACTTTTTCTCAAGGACATTATCTGACCAAAAAAATCCTCAACAATGTAGTTAAAATAACTACAATTATTGAGGATCATACTGTCTCTTATTTCCAATAGTTGTTAGCTGCTGCAACTGTTTGGAAGTTAATCGCAACTACTTGCGAAGCGAATGTTAAACTGTCGGGATTATTTGCATAAATAGGACGTAATTTTTTTCTAATTTCAGCATCAGGTTGCGTCATCCCGACAGCTTTACGTGCAAGTTTCATTGCGAGGTCATACCCTTCTTCAGGTGTTTCAGTGATTAAGCTTGGTAACCATGATTCAGTCATCTTTACCATCCTCCTATTGTTTGATAGTTTAAATATACCAATCATTGACTTCAAA
The DNA here is from genome assembly GCF_042652985.1 of Ruoffia tabacinasalis. Taxonomy (NCBI): domain Bacteria; kingdom Bacillati; phylum Bacillota; class Bacilli; order Lactobacillales; family Aerococcaceae; genus Ruoffia; species Ruoffia tabacinasalis. The sequence continues at coordinate 14,164 of NZ_JBHSHQ010000046.1, forward strand.
TTTATTGACGTGCGTCAAGTTTTTTCCTAAAAAGTTAGCCAAAACGAAAAAAAGACTCACTGCACTTGGCAGTAAGTCTCTTGAAACGTTGTTGAAACAACGTTCATAACTATAATTAGTCTTGTTTTGCGTTTTTGTCTGCAAAACCGAATTTTTTGTTGAAACGGTCCACACGTCCATCGGCTTGCGTGAATTTTTGACGTCCTGTATAGAATGGATGAGAATCTGAAGAAATCTCAACACGGATTAATGGATATGTGTTTCCATCTTCCCACTCTACTGTTTCATCTGATGTTTTTGTAGAACCTGATAAAAATTCAAAACCTGTTGATGTATCACGGAAAACTACTTGTGAATATTCTGGATGAATTCCTGCTTTCATATGTCTACTTCCTTTCTGCCGTGATCTATATGCTAAATCACAGTTAATTATTATGCATCTGCGTGCAACATCAGTATAATACCACGATTGATATTTGATTGCAAAGACTTTTTTTATTTTTATTCTTTTTTATTTTTATTCTTTTTAGTCAATTTTTATTCACCTATAGTGTTGATCAACGACATATAGTACCTGATGACTGTTCAATAGTTTACTTCTCTTTATCTTTTTCTTTTGGGTCCCTATTGATTGAGCTAAGGGCAGCTCCAAAGGCTACGCCTAATGCAATCCCTATTCCAATATTGTCCATCATTATCCCAAAAGCAACTCCTAAGGCTATACAAATTCCCATCCACATCCCAGTATTACCTTTGTTATCGCTCTTCTTCTGTTTACTCATGATAAAGTCCTCCTCGACTTTTTCATCTCAAGCACGCTACATTGAGAAACCTAACGCACCAGTTTCATTGAATTCCTTCATTCCTAGTGACTGATAAAATGCTTTCGTTGCAGGTGAATTCTCAGTAGTTAATATAATCTGCTTTGCGTATCGGATCTCTTTTAACATCTTTTGCATTAAATACTTTCCGATTCCTTGCCATTGATAATCAGGATGGACCAAAACATCTTGAATATAAGCAATGTATACACCGTCGCCTACGACTCGAATCAAGCCAATTAGACGTTCTCCGTCCCAAGCTGTTAAGTAATGCTTGGCTCCTTCGAGTAAACTCGTTAAGTCCGGATTATCTTGTGTATAAGCGCTCCATCCGACACTTTCATATAAATGAAGCAGTGCCTCGTGGGTAATATCGACTTTCTTTTGGTATTCAATCATTTTATAGATCCATCTTATTTAATACATCGCGAAGTACTCTTAATTCTTCTTCTGTAAGAGTCAGACCTTTCCCCATTTTGTCGTAATCTGGACTCCAGTCACGTATATCAAATTTGGGTTCACGTTCATTCCAACTCACTTTTGTTAATTCTTTTGACCAGCCTTTCGCATTCTCACTTAATTGGCCGTAATGTTCTATAATTTCAAATTTAAAATCTGCCATACTATCTCTCCTCTATTATGCTGTCGCAATATCTGCGAGTTCAAAATTAATTACTGCCACTAGATCTCTTGGGTTTACTTCCACTGAGAAACCGACTTTTCCTCCACTGAATAAAATCAGTTCATACTCCTTCGCCGATTCATCTAGCACGGTCTTAAATTGCTTCTTCATCCCAATGGGTGAGCAACCTCCATGCATGTAGCCAGTGAGTGGAAGTAATTCTTTTTCTTTAATCATATGAATATTTTTTTCGCCAACAGCTTTAGCTGCTTTTTTTAAATTCAATTCTTGCGTTACTGGAACAACGAAGACGTAATGTTCACCCGATTTTCCTTGTGTAACAAGGGTTTTGTAGATGGGCGACTCGACCTTTAATTTGTCTACATCTTCCCATTGATAGCCAGTATACTCGATTTTATTTTGCTCAAGCACACGCATTACATTTGTTTTATCCTTTTTCGCCATTTTATCACCTGTCTTAGGCTTCTTTACAATCTTATTATACCGGAAATGCCAACTACTATAAAATAAGAACAACTTATTCACTTCAGGGAATAACACGAACAATGATATTTATTTTGTGCTTATTATCCGCGTATCATTGAAAGGAAGTCCATCTATTGTCTATTATAGATAAAAGTTATTTTTCAAGGGAGGATTTCATGAATAAAGCATCACTAAAACATTTAATCGACGTGGCAGCAGGGCGAACATCGGCGGATCTCGTCATTAAAAATGCACGAATTGTCGATGTTTATCAAGGGCAATTAATTGAAGGGGATATTGCGATCACAGAAGGTGTCATTGCCGGCATTGGTGGCGATTATGAAGGAAAAGAGGTTCACGACTTATCAGGTAAGATTGTCGCACCTGGATTAATCGAACCGCATATTCATGTCGAATCATCCTATGTGACTCCAGAAGAATTTGCACGGTTATTAGCGATTCATGGGACAACAACGGCCCTCGCAGACCCACATGAAATCGCTAATGTGGCTGGCATGGACGGATTAAGTTACATGATTGACGCATCTCAGAGTGTAGGGATTGATATCCGTTATATGATGCCTTCTTGTGTGCCGGCAACGAATATGGAAAACTCCGGCGCCGTTATTACTGCCCAAGATATGGTTCAACCAATTATTGACGGGCAAGTTGATGGTTTAGCTGAATTTATGAACTTTCCAGGTATTATTAATAATGAGGATAGCGTCATTGACAAAGTGATGGTGGCTCGTGAGCACGGTAAACGTATCGATGGGCATAGCCCGATGGTTACAGGTAAAGATTTGAACGCTTACATTGCTGCTGGGGTGGAAAATGATCATGAATGTACAACGATTGAAGAAATGCATGAGCGCCTAAGTCGCGGTATGTATGTCTTCTTACGTGAAGGGTCTGTGACACAAAACTTGCGCATGCTACTCAAAGGAGTCACTTCTCACAACAGCCGTCGCTGCCTTTTATCTGGTGACGATGTCCAAGCAAAGACACTTTTAGAGTTAGGTCACTTAGATAATTGTTTACGAATTTGTGTTGAAGAAGGTCTGGATCCAATGACTGCTATTCAAATGGCAACAATTAATACCGCTGAAGCCACACGTCTGCGTGACCGTGGAGCGATTGCGCCAGGTCTGCGTGCGGATTTAATTGTATTTGATAGCCTTGAAGACTTCACAGTTCAACGCACTTATGTTGAAGGAGAGTTGGTTGCTAAAGACGGCGAATATTTAGTTCCGATTCAGCGCGCCAATTATGAAGTCGTTGAAGCGAGCGTGAAGTATAAAGATTTTAGCGAAGAGCGTTTAGTCTTACCTTTAGAGTCTGACACTGTCCGTGCCATCGAAGTCGTTGAACAAGAAGTGATTACCAATGAAGCGATTATTCAAGTGGACCGCGATGCTGATGGGAATTTTGTATATAATCCTGACATTCCAGTAGTTAAAATTGCTGTGATTGAGCGCCATCACTTAACTGGCAATGTGAGTGTGGCTCTATTAAAAGATTATGGAATTAAATACGGAGCCATTGCTCAATCGATTGCACATGACAATCATAATGTGGTTGTTGCGGGAACAAATGATTCTGATATGGCTTTTGCTGTGAAAGAATTGGAGCGACTTCAAGGTGGTGTCGTGTTAGTTAAAGACAGTCAAGTAATTGCTGATTTCCCACTTCCAGTGGGCGGCTTGATGAGTGATTTAACAGCCGAAGAAGTGATGGCACAACAAGATGCCATTAATAAAGTTGCACACGAGGAGTTACAGATTTCTCATACTGTTGATCCAATTATGACTTTAAGCTTTATGCCACTTTCTGTAATTCCTGCACTTAAAATTACAGACATGGGCTTGATTGATGTAACAAAATTTGAATTTGTTCCAGTATCAATTTCGGAATAAACTCTTATAGAGACAAGCAACTGCTAACTGGCAGATTGCTTGTTTTTTGCGTTCGAGTTGTTGCCTGGGACTTAAGGGTTGGTATAAAGCGTCACTTTGAATTCCCATAGTATCGCTTTCCGACTAAAAGCGTCACTTTGAGTTTCCATAGTGTCGCTTTTCAACTAGAAGCGTCACTTTGAGTTCTCATAGTATCTCTTTGAGACTAATAGCATCACTTTAAGTTCCCATAGTGACGCTTTTCCCCATTTACCAGTCCAAACAAAAAAGCGACATCATTTTCATGACATCGCCCTTGAATTTCGATTATTTTTGGACTAATTTTTCAATTTGTCCTAAGAATTCTTCGTTAGTATCTGTGTGACGGAGAATTCCGATGAGTTGATCAGTGTATTCAAGAGAATTTCCGACCATCATTTTGCGGAACTTCCAAATCTTGTCTAACTCTTCTTCCGGAATCAGTAATTCTTCTTTACGTGTTCCTGAACGTTGAATATCAATCGCTGGGAAGATACGGCGTTCTGCTAGTTGGCGAGATAGGTGAATTTCCATATTCCCTGTCCCTTTGAATTCTTCATAGATCATATCGTCCATACGGCTACCCGTATCAACTAAAGCTGTCGCCAAAATAGTTAATGAACCGCCGTCTTCAATATTACGCGCTGCTCCAAAAAAGCGTTTTGGGAAGTAGAATGACGCGGGATCTAACCCACCACTTAATGTACGGCCACTTGGTTTAACTACTAAGTTGTAGGCACGAGCAAGGCGTGTGATACTATCCATTAATATAACAACATCTCGGCCATCTTCAACTAAACGCATGGCACGGTCCAAGACTAATTCTGCAATACGAATATGGTTCTCAGGTTTTTGGTCAAACGTTGATGAAACCACTTCACCATTCACGCTACGTTCGATATCTGTTACTTCTTCTGGACGCTCATCGATTAACATCACAATGAGTTCTGCATCAGGATAATTATGCGAAATCCCATTAGCAATGCTTTTTAATGTTGAAGTTTTACCGGCTTTAGGTGGTGAAACAATTAGGCCCCTTTGTCCAAATCCAATCGGTGAGAACACATCTATTAAACGGTTACTGATTGCATTTTGCTTGTACTCTAATTTAATTTGTTCTTCTGGATATAATGGCGTTAAACTTGGGAAGTGATCGCGTTCTTTCGCTTCTTCTGGGTCTTTACCATTCACGGTTGAAATTTGCATCAAACCGTAATAGCGCTCATTTGATTTTGGTGGACGCGCTGGGCCGGCTACTTTATCCCCGTTTCTTAAATCAAAACGGCGAATTTGTGAATTTGAAATATAGATATCTTCTTGACTCGGCGAGTAGTTAATTGGACGAATAAAACCAAACCCATCCCCAGGTAAAATATCTAAAACTCCTTCAACTTGGAAGAAGCCTTGTTTCTCTTCTTGTGTACGCATAATCGCTAAGGCTAATTCTTTTTTACTTAATTCACTATAGTTAGGGATTTTAAGTTCGCGGGCGTAACCATAGAGCTCTTTTACATCTTTATTTAATAATGTTGGCAATGAAAATGCATCTGTCATTTTATCAGTTCCTTTTCTTTACTTGAATGTTTGTGGGGAGTTTGTTTTGTGGGCGAGTGGGGGTGATTTGAATACAAAAATATATTTGGACAGAGTTTAATTGATCTGCCCAAATATAGTCATGTTTATTATTCTTCGACAGTGTCGTCTTCAATCATTTCAATATCGGCACCAATAGCTTTTAATTTACCTACGATGTCAGTATATCCACGTAAGATATTGCTTACACCTGTGATGACTGTCTCGCCATCAGCGATTAAAGCAGCAATTACAAGACATGCACCTGCACGTAAATCACTTGCGCGAACTGGGGCACCTTGGAGTTTTGATGGGCCACTAATGCGGATAATATCGCCATCTACTTTGATATTTGCACCCATACGATTTAATTCTGGAATGTGTTTCACTCGTTGTGGATAAATTGTATCCATAATCGTTCCTTCACCGTAAGCTTTTAAAAGTAATGGTGTGAAAGGTTGTTGTAAGTCAGTCGCAAAACCAGGGTATGGTAATGTTTTAATACTAACCATATTTAAGTTTTCAGATTTCTTGATGTCAATCGAATCTTCACCAATCTCCATCATGGCACCCATTTCGTCTAATTTAGCAATGTAACTTTCGATATGCTCGTAAATAACGTTTGTAACACGGACATTTTCACCCATTGCGACTGCCGCTGTAATGTAAGTACCCGCTTCAATGCGGTCTGGAATGATTGTATGGTTGGTACCATGCATTTCGTCGACACCTTCAATACGGATCACGCTTGTTCCAGCACCACGGATATTTGCTCCCATTTTGTTCAGAAGTGTCACAACATCGATAATTTCTGGCTCACGTGCCGCATTTTCGATGATTGTTTTTCCTTTAGCGCGGACAGAAGCTAGAATCGCGTTGATTGTTGCTCCCACTGAGACAACGTCCATGTAAATTCTTGAACCTTCTAGGCCATTTGGCGTTGATAAAGTAATCACACCAAATTCGTCTTCAACCGTTGCTCCAAGTGAACGGAAAGCTTTAATATGTTGGTCAATTGGACGAGGTCCTAAGAAACATCCTCCAGGTAGTCCGATAACACCTTCACCAAATTTCGATAAAGTTGCTCCCATAAAGTAATAAGATGCACGTAAACTTTGGATTTTTCCTGTTGGCATTGGAATTGACACCATATCTGTTGGGTCAATCATTAGTGTATTATTTTTAAATTCGGTTTTTACATTAAATTCAGCAAGGATTTCAAGTAATGAGTGAACATCTTGAATATCTGGCACGCCTTCAAGTACAACTGGTGAATCAGCGATAATTGCGGCTGGTATTAGTGCCACCGTACTGTTTTTTGCTCCGTTAATTGTAATTTCGCCGTTTAGAGGTTTTCCTCCACGAATAACTAATTTTTTCATGTTTCGCTCCTTAATTCGTTCTGTCTTGTATATTATTTTTAATTGCTTTATTTATTTCGTTCAAAATCGCCCATTGGCGCTTGTCATCTAGTCCAGCAAGTATTAGTGCTTCCTGAAGGAGACGATGAATTTGTTTCACGTTCATCCCCGTACGACGTTCAACTAGTTCATCACTGACATAAATTACTTCGTGAGCCACGATATTTCGGACATATTTTTCAATATGTCTTAAAGAAATGGCTTTCGCTCTCACTTCGTCATTTCTACTATGATCGTCAATGAGTTTTAATAAATGACTCGAACTTACATAATGCTTATAATTGAAGCGGTCGCCGTAATATTTTGTAAAGGTCTCAGCCACTTTATTCGCTTCTTCCTCCACTTTTGCTTGCTTCCATTGTAAACCACGATAAACCGGCTTTCCTTCAACGGTTTCCTTGACAATTGGTTGGATATATTGACTTAATTCCGGCATAAAATCTTCTTCGATAATTAAGCGCAGTAAATCAACCAACAACGGACTGAGTGCACGAAAATAATCCATATATTCAGATCGTTCAAATTGAACATTCATATAATGTGCATAGCTATACACTCGGCGTTCTAGGTATGTGGGCTTGAGTAAATATTGGCGGTCTACTTGGGGAGCTAGTTGCTCAATTTCTCGAATATTTACATCTAGAAAAGCTTGAGCAAGCTGAATTGAGTGAGTAAGGTAGGAATCGTTCAATGCAGTATTCTCTTTTATATAAGATAATAACGGTCGATATTGATTATATTCCAACATATGATCAATCAACGTCATTTGAGTGTTACTTATGATTGGGGAAGGTTGTATCACGGATTCATTCTCCTTAAATTTTATATAGTAGAAGTATATCACAACGCTTCTAATAAATTAACATTCTTGTTTTATGATTCTAACATAAGCCCGGAATCCTTCAAAGAAAGGACTACTATATCCATGTTTTTCTTGTTAAAATATGTATAATTCCTCTAATTGAACATTAGAGTGTTAAAAATATTTTCTATACAGTACCATAACTTAATTACTGTTATGTAAACATTGTATTTCAAAATGAAGGATTTGACTCAGAAAGGATACTTTATCATATGGAAGCTTTAAATAAGCCTCAGAATACGTTTATAAATAGTGCGACCATCAAAATCATTGCGATGGCTTCGATGTTAATTGATCACTTAGGTGCTTTCGTGCTCCTACCCTGGTTGCAAGCGGGGAATGGTCAAGCTAATTTCGAAATATGGAACTCCGTGTACACCGCAAGTCGGGCAGTCGGTCGGCTCGCTTTTCCGTTATTCTGTTTTTTAATTGTCGAAGGCTTTCAGCATACAAGGGATGTGAAAAAGTATTTAAAACGTCTCGGTATCTTTGCGCTAATTTCTGAAATTCCTTTTGACTTAGCGAGATCGCATACATTCTTTGATTTTTCTGGACAGAATGTGATGTTCACCTTATTTAGTGGGCTGTTTGCTATTTGGTGTATAGAAAAATTTGAGCAACCCATTTACCGCTTTGTGGGAGTTGTGCTCTCCTTAGCATTTGTCTTCATCTTGGACACAGATTATTCTACTTTAGGCGTATCCGTTATTATTATTCTGTATGTCCTACGGGATTTTCGGTTATTCCAATCCCTTTTTGGTGCTTTTGCATTTATCGGCAGTTGGTTTGCGATGCCTGCTTTCATTATTACCTATTTTTACAATGGTTTAAAAGGAAATCTCAGCTCCAAAGCATTCTACTGGTTCTATCCAGTTCATCTATTACTTTATGCACTGATAGCATATTTATTATTATCTTAGGAGGAAAAATATGAAAATAAATTATCCTATTAATGGTACAGAAGAAGAAATCAAAGAAGTTGAAAAAATTTACAAAGATTACCCTGAATTACCTTACATCTCACCAGAACGTAATCTAAAAAAATGGTTCCGTGATTTAGACTTAACAAGCGAAACGCGTGTCCCCTTGCGCAGTATGCAACGTACTGAAGAAGGCTTATTACCGGGAGATATCATCTTAATTTGGCGAATTTCTTTAAGGACATTCACAAACGAATCAGTGATGCCGAAATACTTTGAATATGATTACGGCATTAACGCTCACCAATCTTTAAAAGACTTAATCGAACACGGTTATGTGGTTCAAGAGTCGCCTTATGAATCAATGGATCACGTCACAGCCACTTTGTTGAAAAGCTTATTAAAAATGAAAAATGTTAAAGGCTATTCAAAATTAAATAAAACAGGCTTAATGGAAGAAATCAAAAAGCATTATTCCAATGAAGAATTAGATGAATACTTCGATGTTCGCGGCATGCGTTTAACTGATTCTGGTAAAAAAGCTTTAGAAAACAATCAATTTGTGATTGATAAACATCCAACAAAACCAGGTTATTAAAAAAGTTTTAGTGTTAGCGAGAGAAATCTTGCTGGCACTATTTTTTAGGTAGTTTTTTGGTGTACTTGAGCCAAATGGCAAAGTTATTTGGCTTGAGTTAGACCAACTAGAGACAAACCACATAACCATTTGGCTTGAGTTAGACCAACTAGAGACAAACCGCATCACCATTTGGCTTGAGTTAGACCAACTAGAGACAAACCGCATCACCATTTGGCTTGAGTTAGACCAACTAGAGACAAACCGCATCACCATTTGGCTTGAGTTAGACCAACTAGAGACAAACTGCATCACCATTTGGCTTGAGTTGGACCAACTAGAGACAAACCACATCACCATTTGGCTTGAGTTAGACCAACTAAAGACGAACCGCATCACCATTTGGCTTGAGTTGCCCGAACTTGAGACAAACCGCATAACCATTTGGCTTGAGTTGGATCAACTAGAGACAAACAGCATCACCATTTGGCTTGAGTTGCAATTTATTCTCTATCTATAAATTATCAGATAGAAAAACCCGTTCCAACCAAGATGAATCTCGGTTCGAACGGGTTTAATTTAGTATTGGGAATGAATTATTAAGCTTTGTTTGAAGATCCAAACATATCCATTGTTTCTTTAGTTGTCGCAATAATTGCATCTTTACCAGGTGCGATTACTTTACGTGGATCATAAACTTTATCATCCGTGTTTAATTTTTCACGAACAGCTTTCGTCCATTGTTGTTGCAATTCAGTGTTAACGTTAATCTTAGCATGTCCAAAGCCAATTGCTTTTTTAACTTGGTGCTCTGGAATTCCTGATCCACCATGTAATACTAATGGAGTACCTGTAGCTTCAGAGATTTCTTCCATCTCTTTGAAACCTAATTGAGGCTCACCATCGTAAGTTCCGTGAACTGATCCTAAAGCAGCTGCTAATGCATCAACTTTAGCTTCTTGAACGATACGTACACATTCAGCTAAATCAGCATAAGCAACTCCACCGATAACTCCGTCTTCTTCTCCACCAACAGTTCCAACTTCACCTTCAACTGAAGCTCCGTGCTCGTGAGCATAGTCAACAACTTGTTTTGTCATCGCAATATTGTCATCGATTGGGTGATGAGATCCGTCAATCATTACCGATGAGAAACCAGCGTCAATTGCGTCTTTACATGTGTCAAATGAAGATCCGTGGTCTAAGTGTAGAGCAACTGGTACTGTAATGTCCATTGTTTCCATTAAAGCGTTAACCATTGCTGCAACAACTTTAGTTCCACCCATATATTTAGCTGCACCTTCTGATACACCTAAGATAATTGGTGAGTTGTTTTCTTTTGCAGCTGTTAATACAGCTTGAGTCCACTCAAGGTTGTTAATGTTGAATTGCCCTACAGCGTACCCTTCTTCTTTTGCTTTGTTTAACATATCTGTCATACTTACTAAACGAGTCATACTTAAAATTCCCCCTATAATGTTATTTTATACGTTTATTATACTCCAAAAACCGCGCTATTGCTAGTAAATAAGCAGATTGGCGCTATGGCTTGATTTGTAGGCATTTTAATTGAACTTTTTTCACTTATTCATTTAAGGGGTTAAATTTGATTAGAGATTATTTTGTCATTTTTGATGATTTGATAATATAAAATACTGGCGGTTGGTTTTATTTTCACTAAATATTAAAAAAAGTGCTTAGCTTATGACAGAGTGTTAGTAGAGGTACAGTAGTATCAGGACGACGGGTCGCACATGATACCGTTGGAGCGTAGCGACTTACAGAATCAGTAGATCAGCGAGACGGAAGCTCAATCACAATATAACGCCGAAGTGATTAGCTAGAGTCGTGCCACTACGGTCACCGAAATTAACACTCTGGAATAAGCGGGATTACCATTATATTCTTTTCAATATTAGTTCCCAAAAACTTAAAAAGAACCTAGCTTTTCAACTAGATTCCTTTAATAAATTTTTATGCTTCAGCTAAGCGTTTGTTGTTTTTAACTGTTGACGTACTTGTGTCAATATCCACTTTATTGTCCAATGTTTTATAATTATTAGCCTTCAATTGAGGTAATGTAATCATGAAACCGAAACTGATAATGTACAGCCCCGCTAAGAAAAGCATTACTAAAGGTACACCTGACATATCTAAGATGTAACCAATGATGACTGATGAGAATCCCCCAACAGCACGTCCCACATTCAAGATTGTGTTATTCGCAATCGCACTGATTTTGTAAGAGTATAAGCGTGTAATAACCGCTCCGTAACCTGCGAACATCCCGTTCACAAAGAATCCAACGATAGCTCCACCGATTAAGATTGATGTTGAGCTATTAGCAAAAGTGAATAAATATACTGCCACAGCAGAACTTATTAAGAAGATTCCGTAAGCTAAGCGTGGGCCAATGCGGTCTAAGATTTGCCCGAAGACAAACATTCCGATACACATACCGATGATTGTTGCGATCATCCAAGTTGAAGAACCACTGACACTGACGCCAATATTTTGTTGCATCATTGTTGGTAACCAGTTCATCATACCGAAGTAACCGGCGATTTGAACAGTTGTCATAACCATTAAAACGATTGTTTGATACGATGTTTTTCGGTCTTTGAATAAATCTTTAATGCTACCTTGTGCTGATTCATTATCTTCATCTGAATAACTTTCAATATGTAATTCTTCTTCCTTAACTGTACGACTCACCCAAACTACGATTAAAATTGGAAGTAAACCGAATAGGAATAGTCCGCGCCACCCGAATATTGGAGCAATCAATCCTGCAAGTAGGGCTGAAGAAATGGAACCGATTTGGCCAACAATTCCGTTTAATGAACTGATGCGTCCCATTTTTTCACTTGGCACGATTCCGGCCATGATTGAGATCGCCACACCATATTCACCCCCAACACCAATCCCGGCAATAAAGCGCATTGCGTATAAGTAATAGATATTATTTGTAAAGAAGATTAACCCTGTGGCAATTGAAAAGATTAAAATTGTCCATTTAAAAACTTTTAGTTTGCTGTAACGGTCTGCTAAGATTCCAAATAAAATTCCTCCGAACAACATACCGAAGTTTGTAATAGTCGCAATCCACCCTGCTTGTGCTCCTGAGATACCTAATTGAGAAATGATTGTAGACATCGAAAAGGCTAGGAACATAACGTTTAAATCATCGGTTCCTGACGCGACAATGGCTGATAATAAAGCGTTACGTTGTGATTTGTTTAAGTTTTTCATTTTGTATAATCTCCTTTAATGAATGCTCTCGGCATTCTTTATTAAAATTGTTATAGATGACTATAGGGACAGAGTTTTCTATGCTTCAAATTGTTTTGACCATTTTGCTGGATCTTGATACCACTCGACTAACGTGTCATAGTAGGCTTTTAATTTCGGATCGCTGACAGCATATTCTACTAGTTCGCGGTAGTTTGTTAATGTTTCAAGTGAGAATTCAACTTCACTAAATGCTTTTTGTCCGCTTTCTAACATATAGTTAAAGATTGCGGCGCAACCGATAACTTCACCTCCAGCCTGCTCTACTTTTGAAGCGGCATCCAATACACTTCCACCTGTACTAATTAAATCTTCGACCATGACAACTTTGCTGCCTGGTTTAAGGTAGCCTTCGATGGCATTTTCCTTTCCATGGTCTTTCGCACTTGATCTGACGTAAATCATTGGTAGGTTTAAGAGATTAGCAACAAAGGCCGCATGCGGAATACCGGCAGTGGCAGTTCCGGCGACGACTTCAACGTCTTCAAATTGAGTTTTAATTAAATCTGCTAAAGCTTGTTCGATAAAGTCACGTGTTTCTGGGAAACTCATGATTAAACGATTGTCACAATAAATTGGAGCTTTGAGTCCACTTGCCCAAGTGTAAGGTTGGTCTGGTTTTAAGTTTACGGCTTCAATCGCGAGTAATTTTTCTGCTACTTGTTCTGATACTGACATATTCAAATGATTCATTCCCCTTCAATTATTTTAATTCAGCTTGCCATTCTTTCAAGATATATCGATAGGCTTCTACTGGGTCAGTTGCTTGCGTGATGGGTCTTCCTACAACGATGTAGTCACTACCGTTTTTGGCTGCATCTCTAGGTGTCATAATCCGTGTTTGGTCGTCGTTTAATTTTGAAGTCAGACGAATGCCAGGTGTGATAGTTAGAAATTGGTTTGATGTTGCTTCTTTGATGATTGAAGCTTCTAATGGCGAGCAAACAACGCCATCTAAGCCTGCATTTTGTGTGAGTGTCGCATAATTTTGGACACTGTCTTGAATGGGTCCTAAGATTTGTTGTTCCTCATTCATTTGAGTTTGCGAAGTTGAGGTGAGTTGTGTCACTGCGATTAGTAAGGGTTTGTGGTTATTCACTGCTCCTTCTTCTAGGCCTTCTTTGGCTGCTTGCATCATCTTTACTCCGCCACTGGCATGCACATTTACCATATCGACCCCACTTTGAGCGAGTACTTTCATAGCACTTTTGACGGTGTTTGGAATGTCATGTAATTTTAAATCAAGGAACACGCTATGCTCTTCTTCTTTTAAATATTGCACAAAATCCATCCCAGTTTTGTAAAATAGTTCCATACCGACTTTTAAATTTAAAGATTCATTTTTAAATAGATTTAGCAAAGCGATGGCTGCCTCTTTAGTGGCGAAATCTAGCGCAATGATTGGTTTTTGTTTATCCATTATCTCACCTTTCATTCATTATTTTTAATCGAGAGTACAAAAAAACGACCGATAACAGATCATGTTACCGGTCGTTTACGACGTGAAAGAGTGCATAACGATAGTGTTCCCCTTACATTGTACAAAATGGGTTCACTATTAATCTCTATAAAATGCCTATAAAGAAATCAGTTAGCAACACTTTCGCGTCTCACGGAACACGATTAAAGCTTTACTACTTTTATGGAATTATAGTGATTATTTACACCAATGTCAATTGTTATTTGCGATTGTTTTGATGTTCTAAACTTGCTTCAATAAAGCCTTTAAAAATTGGTTGTGGACGGTTTGGACGTGAAGTGAATTCTGGGTGGAATTGCGGTGCCACAAAGAATGGGTGGTCTTTCAATTCAATAATCTCAACTAACTTCCCGTCAGGACTCACACCTGAGAATGACATACCGTGTTCGCTTAAAGCTTCACGGTACTCATTATTGAATTCATAACGGTGACGGTGACGTTCTTCAATCATTTCGCTTCCGTCGTATAAGTCACGAACTAATGAGCCTTCTGATAATTTTGCAGGGTATAGACCTAGACGTAATGTTCCACCTAAAGTCATATCTTCTGTTTGATCTGCTAATAAGGCAATGATTTTATGTGGTGATTCTGGGTCTAATTCTGAAGAATGTGCCCCTTTTAAGCCAACAACATTACGTGCAAACTCAACGGTCGCTAATTGCATACCTAAACAAATACCAAAGAATGGCACTTCTTCTTCACGAGCATAACGAATGGCTTCAATCTTACCTTCAACACCACGTTCACCAAAGCCGCCTGGCACTAAGATACCATCAACATCTTTCAAGTAAGAATCTACGTTGTCCGCGTTAATATCTTCAGCATTTATCCAAGATAATTCGATATCACTATTGTGGTAGAATCCGGCATGTTTTAAGGCTTCTACTACTGATAGGTATGCGTCAGGTAATTCAACGTATTTACCTACTAGACCAATTTTTACTTTGTTTTCTAGATGTAGAACGCGTTGTTCTAATTCTCTCCAACCAGTCATATCTGCTTCAGGTAAATCAAGACCAAAGTAATCTAAGACTAATTGGTCCATTTTTTGCTCTTGTAAACTTAATGGGATTGTGTAAAGTGTTTCAACGTCACGTGATTCAATCACCGCATCCGTTGTTACATCACAGAATAGAGCTAATTTATCTTTAATGCTTTGTGGTAATGCCTCTTCAGTTCTCACTACTAAAATGTTAGGCTGAATACCTAATGAACGTAATTCTTTCACACTATGTTGTGTTGGTTTTGTTTTTAATTCTCCTGCTGCTTTTAAGTAAGGAATTAAAGTTGTGTGAATGTAAAGAACATTTTCGTGTCCGATTTCTGTACGCATTTGACGTAGTGCTTCAATAAACGGTAGTCCTTCAATATCTCCAATTGTTCCACCGACTTCAGTGATAACAACGTCAGCGTCAGTTGTTTCTGCTGCACGCATAATTTTGTCTTTAATTTCGTTTGTCACGTGTGGTATAACTTGGACGGTTGCGCCATTATATTCACCTTGACGTTCTTTACGTAGAACTTCATCGTAGACTTTACCGGCTGTGACACTTGAGTATTCATTAACATTAATGTCGATAAATCGTTCATAATGGCCTAAATCTAAGTCAGTTTCTGCTCCATCATTTGTTACAAAAACCTCTCCATGTTGATATGGACTCATTGTACCTGGGTCAATGTTTAAGTATGGATCGAATTTTTGAATATTAACTTTCAATCCCCTGTTTTTAAGTAAACGTCCTAAAGACGCAGCGACGATACCTTTACCAATTGATGACACAACGCCACCTGTAACAAATATATATTTTGCCATTATTGTAAGCTCCTTTTTATATATTTTCGGGATATAAATAGAAAAGCCCCCTATTCCGATGGAATAGGGGTGCTAATTAAGTAGATTGACCTTCCTCTTGAAAGGTGCCCAATTTAGATAATACGATAACTTTGTCGTTTCGTCAATAAAAAATTTTAGTCTTCGTCTTCTTCCTCGAAAACTTCCTCTTCTTCATCTTCAAAATCGTCATCATCGATATCGTCATCAAAGTCCTCGTCGTCTTCATCAAGTTCTAGATCATCGTCACCTAGCTCAGATAAATCACGTGCATAGACACCAAGTTCTTGGTTGTCGTCTTCGTCATCTTCTTCGTCTTTAACGATTGGAACAACTTCTTCGACTTCATCTTCTTCATCGTCAAAGTCTTCTTCATCATCATAGATATCATCTAGATCTTCTGGATCATCATCGTTGTAGTCAATCATGTCGTCATTTTCGTCAAACGCATTTAGTTTGCGTTTTTTCTTGCGTCTGCGACGACGTGGTAAATCTTCATCATCAATTGAACTTACAATTTCTTCATCGATTGAATCGATGGGATACCAAGCGCGTAGTCCCCAACGGTTATCTCCTAATGAAATGAAGCGTCCATCAATATTGATGTCTGTATAAAAGCGTGTCATTTTCGCTTCCATCTCTTGTTCGCTTACATTTAAATAGTCTTGAATCGCAACCATTAATGCAGTGAAATCATAGACATCACCTGTCTCTTCAAGAATCGCATGTGCAACTTCAATCGAAGAAAGTTCTTCAATATTTTCATTCTCAAATTGTTTTAAAATCAAAGCTTCCACTTCCTTCCTCGTATTCTAATATATTACCGATTTAATTACGATAATGCAATTGAAATTCATAGTCTCCAAGCGGTTCTTCGTTAATTAATACTTGGTATTGAATCATTAACTTCACACCTGTTTCTGTTTCAGAAAATTGAACTTTTTCGGTCTCAACTGCTAATTCCCATAGCCCTTGCGGTGTCATATAGGATGTATATGTTTGTTTAAATGGATTAAACGTTAATGTATATTGCGGTTGTTTAATCTCTGCTATCAGATGCCCTGCGTCACGTTGAGTATACCACTTTACTTCAATTGGAATATCTTCGCGGTCGACGTAGGAGATTTTTGAAAAAGTCTTTAAATCAACTAACTCTCCTTTAGTCTCTAACAACCATTCATCTTTATGAGCTTGCTTATGATAGCGAATCTTTTGATCAACTTCAAGATAAATATTTTTTCTCTGCACATTTTCACCACACAATCTATAGTTATTTACTATTATAATCGATTTTTTGTTATAATTATACATAACTATAAAATAATTACAAAATGAAGGAAGGTTTCTATGCTTTCAAATCAAGAATATATATCATCCCAACAATGGCTTGTATTTTCAGAACAAGACAATCCATCAAAAAGGGATCCAAACAGTGCACTCAGTTACCAAGACAGCTTCATCCGCTGGGTTCCAGCTCTAAACGATTACGCTCGTAAACCTTATGGTGTCGTACACTTCTATCCATTTGACTATCCAGCTATCCTACTTGGGGCAAAAGATACTCGTCTGCCAGAACTGGGCAATGCGAATAATTATCTCGTTGACCTTGGTTACACACTAGTTCAACGTCCTCATGGTGGCTTAGCTGTTGTTAATGATCCGGGTGTCATAAACTTTGGACTGGTGAGTGATAATCGTCATTTTGACTTATCGATTGATCATGCTTACGAGCAAATGGTTGCTTTAGTGGCGCAGTCCTTAGAGTCATTCGGCGTAAAAGTAGAAAGCTATGAAATTCCAGATTCTTATTGCCCTGGTAAATACGACTTAGTTGTCAACGGGAAAAAAATTGGGGGCATTGCGCAACGTCGCTTCAAATCTGGTGTCACAACGGCTGCTTACTTAAGTGTCAACGGTGACCAACAAGCGCGTGCTGAATTAATCCAGGCTTATTACCGTACAGGTGAAGCGGGTAGTGACTATCCTTTAATCAATCCTAACTCAATGACAACGATTGAAGCAGTGATCGGTGAACCAATCCAAGTCGCTGAATATCAAAAATTAATAATTTCAACGATGGAAAAATACGGTTCACTGACTCAAGGCGACTATGAAAACCCTGAATTAAAAGCTTTATACGAAAAAGCTTTCGACAAGACAACCGCTCGGTCATACAAAATCCAACCTGATCAATTACCTTAAGGAGTTAATGATGGCTACTTATAATGAAAAATATCAATTACAAATCTTGCCTCGAGAGAAAGTATTTCGCGATCCCGTTCATGACTACATTCATATTCAAGATTCGATTATCTTAAAGTTAATTGATACGGTCGAGTTCCAACGTCTGCGTCGAATTCGTCAACTTGGAACGTCTTCTTACACTTTTCACGGTGCAGAGCATAGCCGTTTCAACCATTCTTTAGGTGTGTATGAGATTACTCGTCGCATCATCAACAATTTCGTACGTAATTATCCTAGTCTCGAAGCCGGTGATGGCTTATGGGATGATAGCGAACGCCTTGTTGCCTTATGTGCGGCACTTCTGCATGATATTGGACACGGACCCTTCTCACATACGTTTGAAGGAATTTTCGATACCGACCATGAAATTGTGACTCAAAAAATTATTATGTCGCCCGATACTGAAATTAACCATGTATTGAAGTTAATGGGTGATGATTTTCCAGAAAAAGTAGCCAGTGTCATTAATAAAACTTACCCTAATCAACAAGTCGTGCAATTAATCTCTAGCCAGATTGACGCTGACCGAATGGACTATCTAATTCGCGATGCCTATTATGCTGGCGTAAGTTACGGTGCTTTTGATATTACTCGAATTTTGCGTGTCATTCGACCGTTCAACAATCAAATTGTCTTTGATTTCTCAGGGATGCACGCAGTTGAACACTACATTGTGAGTCGCTATCAAATGTATATGCAAGTGTATTTTCACCCAGTTTCTCGCGGAATGGAAGAAGTGTTGCGGAACTTACTTGCCCGTGCAAAATATTGTTACGACCAAAAACCGGAATCAATGAAACATTCCATTGATTTGTTGATTCCTTTCTTAGAAGGTGAATGGGATTTAGAAGACTATTTACGTCTAGATGACTACGTTTTAAGTAGTTATTTCTCACATTGGTTACTTGAAGATGATGACATCTTGAAAGATTTAGCTTACCGCTTCTTAAACCGAAAACCGTTCAAGTCACTCTTATCGAGCGATGACCAACGTGATGAACTAACATCTTCGATTCAAAATGAAATGCTGGCAGAAGGCTATGACCCAGAATACTACTTTGGGGAAAATAGCTCCTTCGACTTGCCTTATGATTTCTATCGCCCTGACTCAACAAGTACGCGCACGCAAATTGATTTCTTAACAAAACAAAATCAAGTCGTCGAATTGTCACAAGTCAGTGCCTTAGTGCAATCCTTAACCGGAGTGCCGCGTGGTGAGCAACGCTTGTATTATCCACGTGAAGTCTTGCATACGATACTGAAAATCTCTGAAGCAGATTTAACCCCTGATCAGGAAAAAATAATCGCAGCTTATAATGAAGAAACGAATGATGTAACCTTTAATATTCAACAGAGATTATTTTAATATTTATGGCTTGGAATAAAGCTTATTCCCCAGCAATTTTGGTTGTATAACCGGAATTGTTGGGGATTTTGTTTGTGGTGGGGTGTGAGCGTGTCCCTGACATTTTCTCAAGGACATTTTTTCGTGTTTCGTGTCCCTGAGATTTTCTCAAGGATGGTTTGGTGCCTTGAATATTTCTCAGGGATCCTTTTCGGCGTTTTGCATCCCTGAGATTTTCTCAAGGATGGTTTGGTGCCTTGAATATTTCTCAGGGACAATTTTTCGTGTTTCGTGTCCTTGAGATTTTCTCAGGGACATTTTTTCGTGTTTCGTGTCCTTGAGATTTTCTCAGGGACATTTTTTCGTGTTTCGTGTCCTTGAGATTTTTTCAGGGATGGTTTGGTGCCTTGATAATTTCTCAGGGATCCTTTTCGGCGTTTTGCATCCCTGAGATTTTCTCAAGGATGGTTTGGTGCCTTGAATATTTCTCAGGGATCCTTTTCGGCGTTTTGCATCCCTGAGATTTTTTCAAGGATGGTTTGGTGCCCTGAATAGTTCTCAGGGATTCTTTTCGGCATTTTGCATCCCTGAGATTTTCTCAAGGATGGTTTGGTGCTCTGAATAGTTCTCAGGGACCTTTTTCGGCATATTGCATCCCTGAGATTTTCTCAAGGATGATTCGGTGCTCTAAATAGTTCTCAGGGATCCTTTTCGGCGTTTCGTGTCCCTGACTTTTTCTAAAGGACACATTTTCCGTACACCTAATTTTCCCTACCAAAAAAGGATACGTCACAATGACGTATCCTCAATAATCTAAGCTTGATTCAAGTAATCTAATGCGAATTCAACGTGGAAGGATGCCATGATTGGTAATACATCTTCATCTAAATTGAATTTCTCGTGATGCAAACCGTATGAAGTTTCTTCAGAGCTACTTACCCCAACGCGGGCATATGTTCCTGGTATCTTTGTTAAGAAGTCCGCAAAGTCATCTGAGCCCATACTTGGCTGGCTTTGTTTGATGACGTTTGCTTCTCCAACAATTTTCGCTCCAGCACGTTGGGCACGTAATGTTGCATCCTCGTCATTAATGTTTGGAGCTGCAGCCGGATAGTTTTCAAACTCAATCGTTGCCCCAAATACTTTCGCAATATCATGAGCAGTTTCTTCTATCTTAGCTAAAAAATGTTCGCGTGTTTCATGACTTAATGTACGTAATGTCCCCTCGATTTTTGCATGATTGGAAACAATATTATAACGCGTACCTGAAGTGAATTTTCCAATTCCAATTACTGCTGGTTCTAAGGGATTCAGTAAGCGGGATACTAAGTTTTGTAATTCCGTTACAATATTTGCTCCGGCAGCTAAAGCATCAACGCCAGTATGTGGGCGGGCAACATGGGCACTTTTACCTGTGACATTGATTGTAAAGATATCACAAGATGCCATGGTAGGACCTGACACTGCTTGAATGGTACCGACTGGTAAGGCTGGTTCTACATGCATACCAAACACTTGACCTACGCCATCTAATAGACCACTTTCGATAAATTGGTACGCACCGCTCCCAATTTCTTCTGCTTGTTGGAAAGCCACTAAGACAGTTCCAGCAAACTGTTCACGGTGTGATGCTAAATAAGCAACCGCACCAAGAAGCCCTGAGTTGTGGGCGTCATGACCACACGCATGCATAATCCCTTCATTTAATGATGGGAAGTCATGACTAGTCGCTTCAGTGATTTCTAAGGCATCAATATCCGCACGCAGTAATACTTTTCGCTCGCGTTGGCTTTGGGTCGAATCATTCTTTGTTCCTGTAATCGTCCCTAAAGTTCCTGTTTCACCGACTTTTCCAAAAGGAATATTGAGATCCGTAAGTATTTCTTGGATTTTCTCAGCTGTTTTAAATTCTTTTAAACTAGGTTCTGGGTGTTGATGGAAATGACGACGCCATGTTACGATTTGTTCTTTATTTGCTTGAATTTCTGGAATAACTTGTACCAATTTAGTTCCTACTTTCTATTGCCTTTATTACTTAGTTTCTACTCTGCCACTTCTGTGACCGTTTGATTCTCGATATCAACGTCGTATTCTCTGAATACTGGGATTAATGAACCGTCACTTGATTCTTTAATAATTTCTGCGATTTCATCTGTTTGGAATAACTCAACGATTTTTAAATATAATGGGTTGTCTTTGTCTTCTTCACGGGCTGCAATCACATTAATATACATCGGATTCACATTATCTAAATTATGAGCATCCGCAAAAATCGCATCTGAAACTTTAAGTCCTGCATCTGAAGCAAAACCAGTATTAATAATTGCCGCATCAACATCTTGCAGTACTACAGCTGCCATCGCTGGGTCTAATAATTCAAACTGTAAATCTTTGGGATTATCTAGAATATCTTTCTCTTCTGGGAAAATGCCCGCCGCCTCATCAACATCAATTAAGCCCGCAATTTCTAAGGCTTGAAGCGCGCGTCCATAAGTTGATGGATCGTTTGGAATCGCTATCGTTCCGCCATTTGGAATATCTTCCACTGACGTGTGTTTATCAGAATATAAACCTAAAGGCGTAATTAATGTATTCCCTATCGGTGTAATTGTTCCATTATTTTCATCATTCCAAGAAAATAGAAACGGATACCCTTGCGTAGCGTTTAAATCTAATGAGCCATTTTGTAAGGCTTCATTTGGTTGATTGTAATCTGAGAATAGCACAAGTTCAATTTCAATGCCTTCTTGTTCTAATGCATTTTCAACGACAACATTCCAATAGTCATAAGCATTTGAACTGGCTAAGCCTATCGTTACTTTCTCACCTTCAAATTCCCCTTGGGCAGAAGCTTGAGTCGGTAAAAAGCTTGCGATAGTAATGATTGCTAAGAATGAATATAATAATTTTTTCATTGTGGACCTCCATTTTTTATTAAAAAAAGCGCAAGTAAAGTCTACAACCACTTTCTTCATTGTAACTTACTTACGCTTTAAGTTTGTTTCTTTTAAAGTGTTTGACTATTCAGCCGATTCTTCTGACTCTTCTGATTCTTCCGTTGTTTCTTCTGATTCTGATGAATCTGATTCTTCTTCGCCTTCTTCAGTCCATGCTGGAACATCTCCACCGTTACTTGCTTCAGCTAATTTTTCAGCGACTTCGTCTGTTTGGTATAATTCTACAACTTTAGCAAATAATTCGCTGTCTGCGTTGTCACCATTTACTGCGATAATGTTTTTGTAATCATCTGGTAAGTCTGCAGGATTTTCTGCATCTAGAAAGATAGCATCTTCAACACTTAAACCAGCGTCTAAAGCAAATGTGTTGTTAATGACTGCTGCATCCACATCTGGTAAAGCTTGCGCAATTTGTGCTGCTTCTAATTCTTCAAATTGAATATTTAATGGGTTATCAGTTACATCTGCAACCGTTGGTAAAATACCTGCTTCATCATCGACTTCGATTAGGCCAGCTAATTCTAAACCTAATAATGCACGTCCACCATTTGTTGGGTCGTTAGGAATTGCGATCACTGCGTCTTCTGGAATCTCTTCAATTGAAGTAATTGATTCAGAATACACTCCTAATGGTGTAACATATGAGAAACCTAAAGCTTCTAGGTTACCATCATTTGCTTCATTCCATTCGTTTAAGAAAGCTACGTGTTGGAAAGCATTTAAATCTGTTGATCCGTCTTGTAAAGCAACGTTTGGTTGAACATAGTCTGTAAATAATACTAATTCAAGTTCAATACCTTCTTGCTCTAAGGCTTGTTCTGAAACAAATTCCCAAACTTGTTCTTCTGCTTCACTTACGACACCAACGGTTACTGTTTCGCCTTCAAATTCACCTTGAGCTTGAACTGCTGAAGTTGCTCCAACTAAAACACTACCTGCTAATGATAATACACCTAATGATTTAAAGAATTTTTTCATGATAAATCTCTCCTTTTTTATGTTTATTCAGTATCTTCTTCTGTTGATTCTTCGCTTGATTCTTCAGTTGACTCTTCTGATCCATCCGTACTTTCAGCAGACTCATAGCCTTCCCAAGCTGGAATACTTCCACCGTTACTTGATTCAATAATCACTTCCGCTACGTCAGCAGTTTGGTATAGTTCTACGATTTTTAATAGTAATGGACTTTCAGCATCTTCAGAACGTGCTGCAATAATATTACGGTAAGTATCACTTAACTCTTCTGGTGTATCTGTATCTACGAAGATAGCATCTTCTGTTACAGATAAACCTGCGTCTTCTGCATGACCTGTGTTAATAATCGCTGCTGCAACATCTGGTAGTGATTGTGGAATTTGAGCTGCATCTAATTCGATAATTTCTAGATTTAATGGGTTCTCAGTAATATCATCAATCGTTGGTAATACGCCTACAGCGTCATCCACTTCGATTAGTCCAGCGATTTCTAAGGCAAGTAAAGCACGCCCACCATTTGTTGGGTCATTAGGAACTGCGATACTGTCGCCATCTACAATTTCTTCTACCGATGTAATTTTGTCTGAGTATAAGCCCATCGGTGTCACTAATGTAAAGCCTAAGTTGACTAGATCTTCGTCGTTCGCTTCGTTCCAGTTTTCTAAAAAGGCAACGTGTTGAAAGGCATTTAAATCTAAAGACCCATTCGCTAAGGCTTCGTTCGGTTGGTTATAGTCAGTTAATAGTGTGACATCAATCTCAATACCTTCTTGTTCTAAAGCTTTATCAGCTACATAGCCCCAAACTTCTGCACCATTATCTCCAACAACACCTACATTGACTTTCTCGCCTTCAAATTCTCCCGAACTTTCTTGTGCAAATGCCACTTGAGTAGCTGGCGCTAGAATGAGTGAACTCGTTAAGGCAACTTTTCCTAACTTCTTAAGTAATTTTAACATAGCACTTTTCTCCTTTTATCTTTGACTATTAAGCATCTTCTTCCGTTGACTCTTCGCTACTTTCCTCTTCACTTGTTTCTTCGCTGCTTGCGTCTTCAGCATTTTCTCCAATCACTGGCGCATTTTCCCAGGCTGGTTTGTCACCATTGTTAGTTGTGTCATATAAAGCTTGAGCGACCTCTTCTGTTTGATAGTACTCAACGATTTGTAAATATAGGGCGTTGTCTTGGTTTTCTTCAAGAGCTGCAATGACATTTCGGTAAGCTTCATTTAATTCTTCTGGATAATCCGCGTCAACGAAAATGGCTTCATCTAAGCTCAGTCCCGCATCTGTTGCGAAGTTTAAGTTGATGAACGCTGCTGCAACATCTGGTAATGATAAAGCTAATTGAGCTGCATCTAATTCTTCAAATTCCAAGTTTAATGGGTTATCAGTAATATCATTGATTGTTGCTAAAGGTCCCACTTCATCATCTACTTCAATGACACCCGCCAATTCTAAACCAAGTAAAGCACGTCCACCGTTTGTTGGATCATTTGGAATAGCAATTGTATCGCCTTCTTGTAAGTCATCTAAAGATTCGATGTTTTCTGAGTATGCACCCATAGGTGAAACAAAGGTATAACCAATTCCAGTTAAACTTCCGTCATTCGCTTCATTCCAGTCATCTAAAAATGCTACGTGTTGGAAGGCGTTTAAATCAAGGGAACCGTCTTGTAAAGCAATGTTTGGTTGAACATAGTCACTGAATAAAACTAAATCAACGGTGATTCCATCCGCTTCTGCTTTCTCAACAACGACATCCCAGACTTCTTCTGATGGCCCAGGTACAATCCCGACCGATACTTCTTCCCCTTCAAATTCACTTTGTGCTTGTACCGGAGCACTTGCACCGACTAATAAACTTGCTGCTAATCCGACAACACTTAAACCTTTTAACCATTTTCTCATTTCTATCTCTCCTTGTTTACTAATATATTGACCGTTCTATTATTTGACAAAAAATGACTTGCGACATAAAATTAACTACAAAAAAACTCCCATCCTATGAAAAGGACGAGAGTATAAACTTCGTGTTACCACCTTAATTTGTCATTTCATCACTGAAATAACCTCTACCAGTACATTTGTTTAAAATACAATAACCATATACTGTGGCATCTCTAACGGGTGCATCCGTTCATCCTTATTGCGTTACGCATTCAGAATGACCGCTCAGTAGCCATTTTCAACCGATCGTCACTTACTCACTTTCACCAAGCGTGAGCTCTCTAAAAAGTTTGATTGATTTACTTTCCACATCAAAGCGTTTTATTTATCTGTTGAGACTATAATAGTACACAAATTTTACTTTGTCAAACATTTTATTAAAAAATATGTTAGACTTAAGCATATTATTAGAGGAGTTGATGAGAATGGATTATAAAAACATTAATAAACACTTACTAAACACGTCGGAGAATCTCATCCGACTTTTTAACGACCAAATCAGTCACATTGAAGATTTGTTATTTTTCAATGTTGGTGAACCGGATTTTCCGACACCAGAAAATATTAAACAAGCAGCAATCAAATCAATTAATGCCGACCAAAGTTTCTATGCCCATTCTCGTGGGGTGTATGAGTTGCGTGAAGCGATTCAACGTTACTTGAAACGTAAATATGACTTGGATTATTCACCAGATGATCAAATCATCGTCACAGCGGGGGCAACCCAAGCTTTATACCTGGCGGTGACGGGCTTAGTTAATCAAGGAGACGAAGTGTTAGTCGTTGATCCTAACTATGTTATCTATAATACGCAAATTTCTTTATCCGGCGCAAAAGCTGTTGCCATTGATGTTAGTTCAACTCAATTTAAGTTAACACCTGAATTATTAAAAGCAGCGATTACAGATAAGACAAAGGCCTTACTTTTAAATCACCCGACAAACCCTACGGGAGTTACTTATACTCATGATGAAATTCAAGCCTTAGCTGAAGTCATTAAAGAGCATCAAATTTATGTCATCTCAGATGAAGTGTATTCAGAATTTAGTTACGGTTCTAAGCATACATCGATGGCAAAATTTGTACCTGAGTTGACTTTATTAATTAATGGAACGTCAAAATCTCATGCAATGACTGGCTGGCGATCTGCTTTCCTAGCCGGACCTGCGGATTTAATTAACTCTATCTACCCACTACATCAGTCAGTTCTGACAGCGATTAGTACTCAAATTCAATACGCTAGTATCGAAGCCTACGACAATAGCGATGCCGAAATTCAACGCATGTTAGAAGATTATCAAGCACGCCGTGATTTTTTTATCGAAGGGTTAAGTGAATTGGAATATGACTTCATTATTCCTGAAGGTGCCTTTTATCTTTTCAGCAAAATCCCAGCTTGGTATGAAGGTGACGATTACCAATTCTGTCTAGATTTAGCCCATGAAGTTAAAATCGCTGTCACACCTGCTCAAATATTTGGTGAAGCAGGTCGCGGACACTTTAGAATCAGTTATGTTTCAAGTATGGCCAATTTAAAAACACTACTTGAACAACTTAAAGCTTTCGAAACGTCTTATAAAGAAAAGAAAGCATAGGAATAGCAAAAGCACTCAACGCGGGTTGAGTGCTTTTTTGTGATTTTGATTAAATTAGTATTCGTATTAAATTCGAGTACTCGATTAGAGCTAAACACGCACTCGTTTCAGATTCGAGTACTTGATTAGTGCTAAACACGCACTCGTTTTTAATTCGAGTACTTGATTAGAGCTAATCACGCACTCGTTTTTAATTCGAGTACTTGATTAGAGCTAATCATGCAGTCGTTTCAATTTCGAGTACTTGATTAGAGCTAATCATGCAGTCGTTTCAATTTCGAGTACTCGATTAGAGCTAATCATGCAGTCGTTTCAATTTCGAGTACTCGATTAGAGCTAAACACGCAATCGTTTCAGATTCGAGTACTCGATGAGAACTTATAATGGTCTTATGAACGTGGACAACCAGAGACTCACTGATTTCTTTCGCAGACTATATTTATTTCTATCATAATAATCGCAGTCATGCTTTGTCCGCTACTCTATAGTCAAGTCTCACTTTTCAATTTGTTCGATCGTTTCTTTTGGAACGGACCCGTTCCCTCTCAATGCCCCAGCCATTAAATAAAATCGCTCCGGTAAGGCTAGGTCTGAAACGTCTTCTGCATCTAAAGAAATAGAATCATCAGCGCCTGCTTTCAATTTCTGCATTAAATCTGGCTCGACAATCGCTGCTGACCCCATCGCAAGAATATCTACATAATTCAAAGCTTCGAGCAACTTATCTGGACTCGTTAAGTCCCCTGCTCCAATGAGTAATGTACGATCCGCTAATAATTCGTGGACAACTTCATTAATTACTTCCCCTTTATGCTCACCGAGACGGGCTTTGTTTTTAAAGCCATTGGGTCCAAATTGAGATACATGAATATAATCCACACCTAATTCAGCCACTTGATCGATTAAATATAAGGCGTCATCAAAGTTATAGCCGACTACCTCACCGTGAATTTCTTCTGGACTTATTCGATAACCAATGATGAAGCCATCATTAGCGTATTCACTGACTACTTCTTGAACAGCTTTCACTACAGCTAAAGGAAAGGCAGCTCGTTTCTCTCGGCTTCCGCCCCACTCATCGTCGCGTTCGTTTGATAATTCTGAGAAGAATTGTTGAATTAAATAATGATTCGCCCCATGAATTTCAACTCCATCAAAACCGGCTTCAATTGCACGTTTAGTAGCATCTGCAAAGTACTGCACAAATTCATAAACTTCCTCATTCGTCATACCTGTGACCGGGTAGTCTAAGAAAGCAAAATCTTTCGTACTTGGTCCATAGACTTTGCCTTCATCTTGATAGGTATACTTGGCTTGTCGACCAGGATGGAAAATCTGAAGCATCGCTTTTGCACCCTTTGC
Source organism: Ruoffia tabacinasalis (assembly GCF_042652985.1). NCBI lineage: Bacteria > Bacillati > Bacillota > Bacilli > Lactobacillales > Aerococcaceae > Ruoffia > Ruoffia tabacinasalis. The sequence goes on from NZ_JBHSHQ010000046.1 coordinate 42,409, forward strand.
TTTCATAGCGTTGGCTAATTTCTTCATTCCAGGAATGTGCTCATCTGATTGGATACCCAAGCCGTAACCAAAGGCATTTCCATATGGCCCAACATTCGCAGCTCCGGTTAATAATAAGGATCCTGTTTGACTGCGTCGTTCAAAATATTTTAGATCATCTTCACCGACAAAACCTTCGTAAGTTGACCCTACTGCCACCATCGGCGCCATCGCGAATCGCGATGAAAGCTGACTGCCATTAGGTAGATTTACAGCTTGGAATAGTCTTTCAAATTGTTGATTCATTAAAATTAGATTCCTCCTTTAAGGTTTGCTTTATATTTTATTGAACATTTTCGCGAGGTGTTTGTATGAATTTAAGCGTTCGTTCTCACCATGAATTGGTGCATAAACCATTAATTCATCGATACCTAATAATTGTTGTTCTTCCTCTAAGATAGATTGAACTTTCTCAGGTGTTCCTTTAATTATGAAGCGTTTATCATAATGATTATTTAAGAAATTTAATTCTTGTTCAGAATATTTATAATCTTTCAGCTCTTCGGGACTGACATTTTTAATCATACGTCCGCGTGACAAGGCCAATTGTGATAGTTCCATAGGTTTAGCCAAGTAATCAGCTTCTTCTTGTGTATCAGCCACGACAATTAAGTAACTGACCATCACAGATGGTTTTTCAAAGAAACGGCTCGCTTGAAACTCATTGCGGTACTGTTTGAATACTTCAGGGTCTGTTTCTAAACCAAAGAATTTCGCAAAACTATAGCCTAAGCCCATTTCTCCCGCTTTACTTGCAGATTGACCAGAAGATCCTAACATCCATGGTTGTGTTAAAGTCAATGTTCCTTGTGGCATCGCGTTCGTTCTTCCATAATAGCCATCTGCCTGTTGGTCTGATAAGTAATCCAGAATGATTTCAATCTTATCGTATTGATCATCGAAAGAGTTAGGCTTTCCTTGTGCCAGTGCAACAATTTCATTCGGTCCACTTCCGGGGGCACGTCCAAGTCCAATATCAATGCGGTCGGGAGCTAATGCTGTTAAAGTTTTGAAGTTTTCTGCTATTTTCAATGGTGAGTAGTGCATAATCATTGTTCCACCCGTACCTAAGCGGATTTTTGATGTCACCGCAGACATATAAGCTGCTAATAATTCTGGTGATGAGCTTGCGTGGGTCGGTGAGTTATGATGCTCTGCAAACCAATAGCGTTTGTAATTTAACTTTTCTATCTCTTGAACAAAGCGCTTTGTTCGCTCAAATGCTGCCTCAGGGGTTTCTCCGTCATTTAATGTTACTAAATCGTGTACGCCTAATTCCATATATAAATCGTCCTCTCATATTGAATATTCTTATCTTCATTGTAACAAGTGAATAGAGAAAAAGATTGTTATATGCTTTAAATTTAAGGGAATACTGCTTTGTCCTAGTAGCTATTTTACAATTAAGTGGTTTCATTATATGATTACTTAGATGATACTAACAAAAGGAGTGATTAGATGGCTGGGCATTCAAAATGGAAAAATATACAAAAACGAAAAAATGCACAAGATTCTAAAAAAGGGAAAATCTTCCAAAAGCTATCCCGTGAAATTTATGTAGCTGCAAAAAATGGTGGCGATCCAGATATGAATCCGTCACTGCGTCTCGTACTTGATAAAGCAAAAAGTGCGAATATGCCAAACGATAACGTTGAACGTGCAATTAAACGTGCAACCGATTCGGCTGATGGTGCTAATTATGATGAAGTTGTTTATGAAGGTTACGGACCGGGCGGGATTGGTGTCTTAGTTTATGGACTAACTGATAACCATAACCGTACAGGAACAAATATCCGTACGGCTTTTAATCATAATGGTGGTAACTTAGGTGAGAAAGGTTCTGTTGCTTTCCAGTTTGAACGTAAGGGGTATATTGCGATTGAACGTGAAGGATTAGAAGATGACGAAGATACATTAATGATGAATATTCTTGAAGCTGGCGCGGAAGATATGGAGCTGTCAGATGACGTTGTGGAAGTTTACACGGCGCCTACTGATTTTACTGCTGTTCGCGACGCTTTAGCTGAAAATTACACATTAGCGCAGTCCGAATTAACAATGAAACCAAATATTTCTGTGCCACTTGATGAGGCACTTGTCGAAGAGTTTGAAGCTATGATCGATATTATCGAAGATGACGATGATGTCACAGATGTTTATCATAACGCCGAGTATTAATAACCTTTTATAACATGAGACCAGTGAGGTGCGCATGCATGTTGCTGGCCAATTTCTTTACTCATTTTAAATGGATAATTGCACATTCATCCATATCAATAGCAGTCTACTTCGATTAGCTTTATACTTTAATAAAGCTATTTGAAAGAGGTGTTTGTAATGGAAACTTACTTTAAAATCAAAAGAGGGAAATTAGCTACAGCTATTTTCTTAATTATCGGCTTAGTCTTTACTTGGAATGGAGCCACATTTTCTCTTGTCCTTTTCCCGATGCTCGGCCAAGACAACTTTGATAATCAGTTAAGTATTATTGCGTTTATCCCCCTGATTTTTTTAATCATTGGACTCATTCTTTTGGGTTACTCGATTTATTCAATCGTCAACGCAACGTATATCACGGCTAGTGAGGATACAATTCAATATCACAAGGAGACTTATGATGTTAGTCGTATTCATCGTTTTGTCTATCGTTCTCGCTTTATTCGAAGAAAACGCGGAAATGATCATACTGAAGAAATCGTCATCGAAGGTGAAGATGGTGCGATGATTATGAATATTACGAATAAAAACATGCGGACTAAGAAAGTTCTAGAATTAATCAGGGAACATTATCCAAATATTCCCCTCATTACGGAATAAAATTTACGAACTAATCGACAATTTCGCCTTTGTGTCTATTATCTCGAATTAGAGGTTTACATTCATTCAAACACCCTTTATAATATAAAAAGTAAGTTAATTATTTAGAAATAGAGGAGAATTTATTTATTATGGCAGAATTTAAAAATGTAATCAAAAACCGTCGCTCAATCTACGCTTTAGGTACAAACAGCGAGTATTCAATCGAAGAAATCGTTGCAACAATCCGTGAAACTCAAAAAGATGTTCCTTCAGCTTTCAACAGCCAAACATCACGTTTAGTTGTTTTAACTGGTGAAGCAAACACTAAACTTTGGAACTTAATCTTAGATGTTCAAAAAGAAGTTTTAGACCAAGCAACTTGGGACTTCATGTCACCAATTATGGAAGGTGCTAAAAACGGTATCGGTACAGTATTATTCTTCGAAGACCGCGATGCAGTAGCTAAAATGCCTACTCAAGGTCAACGTACTGAAGCTTACAAACAAAACAACTCAGCTAACTCACAATACGCTACTTGGTTAGCATTAGCTGAAATGAACTTAGGTGGATCACTACAACACTTTAACGTAGGCTACGAACAAGGATTTGACAAAGGAATCCGTGAAATGTTCGACCTACCAGAATCATACGAATTAGTGGCTCAAATGCCATTTGGTTCAGTTGAACAAGGTGCTGGCGAGAAAGAATATATCGATTCAGAAGTACAAGTTCAATTAATTAAATAATTTAAACAACAAACCCCCATCATTCAGTTGATGGGGGTTTTTACTTACGCTAGTCTGCTGAGTGACTTACGTAAAATATATAATGCGAATATAAATGTCATAACTTCAACAATCATCATCGTGAGCCACACACCGATGAGGTCAAACCACAAGGCCATCACAAGTAGCACCGGAATGATTAAAATAAAACCACGCAGTGCCGATAAGATAAGCGAAGATCTCGCTTGATTGATCGCTGCCAAATAATAAATCACAACAAAATTCATTCCCGTAAATAAGAATGACATAAAGTATAATGGAATCCCTTGAAGCGCAATCAGTGCCATCTCTTGATTTTGTTCACTATTAAAAATTGCTACTAACCCGTCTGGGAAAAAGAAACCTATCCCAAAAATAATTAAACTAAGGAATACCGCCGCAATGAGCGCAAGTTTTAACACATGTTTTAATTCTTTCGAATTTCCTTGCCCTAAGAACTTACTTGCTAGTGGTTGAAAGCCTTGACCTAAGCCTGTAAATAAAGCAATTACTATAATATTAATGTTGGCAATAATTGCATAGGCTGATACAGCAATATTTCCAACCAATCTTAATAAGACAATATTGAATAAAAACATCACGACGGCCGAAGAAAACTCGTTAAAGAATGAAGAAAAGCCTAGACTCACAATGTCTTTAAGTTTCTTAATTTGCATACTTACTTTATTAAAGTGCAAGTGATGATCAATCCTGTGCCAATGTAAAGTTGCTACTAGAATCGACGTTATTGGTGAGAATACCGTCGCAATTGCCGCTCCTTTTAACTCCATTTGTAAAGGGAATATAAAGATATAGTCTAATACGATATTCACTAGCCCTCCAGTTAGCATCGCAATCATCGCAAGACGTGGATTATTATCATTTCTTAAAAATGAAATAAAGACAAAATTGACCATAAACAGCGGTGAAAAGAACATCAATATATCATAATAGCTTTTCGCTAGAGAATAAGTCCCTTCATTCGCACCTAAAAATCGCAAAATGGGTTCCGAGAATAGACTCGTCATCGCCGCAAATGCAATTGCAGCACTAATTGTAAACATAAATGTCATATTAAATAAACGGTTCGCATCAGCAAATTGCTTCTTACCAAGGGCAATCGCAAATAAAGTTGCCCCACCAATTCCAAACATCCAACCAATCCCATTAAATACATTAACCATTGGTAATACAATATTTAAAGCTGCTATACCCCGTGAACCGACACCATTTGCGATAAAGAATGTATCCGCAAAGATAAACAGCGATTGTCCCATCATACTTAACATCGCTAAGGATACATATTGCATAAACTGCTTTCGCGTCCTTGACGCTTGATTACTCAGACCTACCAAATTCATTTCCTCCTCAAATAAAAAAGACTCCCTCCCTTTTGTTTCTAAGACCTACACAAAAGGAAAAGAGCCTACTATTTCATCCGGTGATAAAATAATTGCTTTGCTTTAATTACAAGCATTGTAGCAACTTCATATTTTAAAGTCAAACCTCTCCGGATTTTTTAATTGGGTTGTTTTGAAAAGTAATTATCGACAGCGTATTTGAATGTCGCAAGTAAATGAGCTCGCGCTTCTTTCGCAATTGGCGTATTTGGTTGAATGATATCAAATGCATGATACGCCCCTTCAAATAATTTAAAATGCACTGGCACACCAGCCTCAAGTAAATGACTAATATAGCTGACTGTTTCATCGAAGAAAGGCTCCATTGTTCCAACATGTGTATAAGTTGGCGGTAAATTTGAATAATCTGTCGCTTGTGCTGGTGAAGCGTAGATAGGTAGGTTTTCTGCTTGGTAATCAGGACCTAAATACATCTTCCAAGCAACTTCATTATATTGGCTGTTCCATACTGGGCTATTCTCTATTTGCGCTGAAGCTGTCTGTCTACTTGCATCTAACATAGGGTATAAAGGGATTTGAAAGGCAATATTCACTTCGCCGCGATCCCTTGCTAATAGGGATAAAGCTGCAGCAAGGCCTCCTCCAGCACTATTTCCGCCAATAAATAATTGGTCCAATCGAACCCCATATTCGAGTGCATGTTCTTTTAACCATTTTAAAGCTAAGTAAGCATCTTCTAAAGCTGCAGGATAAGGTGCGTCGCCAGATAATGTGTAATCGGGTGCAACGACAACGGTTCCGCTTACTTCAATAAAGTCATCAATAAGACTTGCATCCTGCTCCGGTGCACCTAGTGAGTAGCCACCCCCATGAAGCCAGAGTAGCCCGGGTGCTTTATCAATTGAAGCATCCCATTGTTTACCAGATTGATTAAGGAAAATTTCTTTATTCGATTGCATCCGTTCACGCGGACGAAAGACGCATAATCGAAGCAGCGATCCATCTTTACGTGGAATCCACACTTCTCTTAAGCGATTGGGTCCCGAGTATTTACCATATAAAGCTTTTTGAGAAAAACGCCCTAACTTTTTCATTTTTCGTTGATTCATCTTAGGTTGTAAACGACGAATCCACTTTCCTACTTGACGTAATTCTGGATGGAGCATATCTGTCGTTATTTTCATAAACTTCGCCTCCTTGTAAGTTTATTGTACTGCACTTTATCCCAAGTTGCATTTGATACGATTTATTCGTTTGAGGAAATGATATAGAGAACGTGTTTTTCTAATAGGATTGGATTTTTAATTGACATCTTTGACCAATCCTGATATTATGGTTAAATAGTAATCATTACTATTTGTAATTTTAAATAAAAGGAGTACACCATGCGTATTAATATTTTAATGGAAAGCAAAGAAACTGGCGAGCGTTTATACTTAACAACGAAAAATCGCCGTAATAACCCGGATCGACTAGAATTAATGAAGTATTCACCAAAATTAAGACGTCGTACTTTATTCACTGAAGTTAAAAAATAAGGAGGATTTACATACTTGGCTAAAAAATCTAAACAAGCAAAATACGAAAAACAAATCGCACTAGTAGAACAATATGCAGACTTACGTCGTGAGTTAAAAGCTGCGGGAGACTATGAAGGTTTAAGTAAATTACCTATTGATTCAAACCCTAACCGCTTAAAACTGCGCGATAACGTCGATGGTCGTCCACGTGGTTACATGCGAAAATTCGGAATGTCACGTGTAAACTTTAGAAAATATGCACACCTTGGGCAAATCCCAGGTGTTCATAAAGCCAGCTGGTAATTAAAGCAAGGAGCGAATATTAATGGGAGCAATGAATGCATCACGCGCTTATCGTCACTTAAAAAGTCCAAATATTAAAACTCGCAAACGCGCGTTAAAATTAATTAAAGAAGCAAAACGTAAAAAGAATTAAAGTTGTGATACACCTTGTAGACCGATTGGTTTATGAGGTGTTTTTTGATTTTTCACATACAAATACCCCCTAAACTCATAACTGAATTTAGGGGGTTCGTTAAATATTTTCGATAAATTTATCTACTTAAGCTGCTTCGAACTGACTATTATAAAGCTTCGCGTAGAAAGTTCCTTGTTCAAGTAAATCATCATGGGTACCGCTCTCGATAATATCTCCGTCTTTCATGACTAAGATAAGATCGGCGTTCTTAATCGTAGATAGACGGTGAGCAATAATGAATGACGTTCGCCCTTCCATTAGTTTATCCATCGCATTCTGAATATTTAATTCCGTACGTGTATCTACGGAACTGGTTGCCTCGTCTAAGATTAACATCGGTTTATCTGCAATCATTGCACGCGCAATCGTTATTTGTTGCTTCTGTCCTTCGGAAAGACTGACTTGATCATTCAAGACTGTATCATAGCCATCAGGCATTGTTGTAATGAAGTGATGTAAGCCAACCGCTCGACTGGCTTCTTCTACTTTTTCATCGGATACATTTTCAACAGAATAGACGAGATTCTCTCGCACCGTACCATTGAATATCCAAGTATCTTGTAGAACCATACTGAATTGACTACGTACATCTTCTCGTTTCAGCTCATTCGTTGAGACGCCATCAATCTTAATGTCACCACGACTCACATCGTAAAAGCGCATTAATAAATTAATCATCGTTGTCTTACCTGCACCAGTTGGACCGACGATGGCGATTTTTTCTCCAGCGTTTGCTTTGGCAGAGAAATCATGAATCACTGTCTTGTCTGAACCTGGATAACTAAATCCAACATTTGAGAATTCGACGTTTCCTTCGATAGTTGATAATTTTGCTGTCTTACCACTTTCATCTTCCATTTCAGTCGATTCTAGCATATCGAATACACGTTCACCTGCGGCTGCCGTCGATTGAAGTGACTGAGCAGCTTGGGCTAATTGGCTTAATGGTTGTGTAAAGTAGCGTACATACATAATGAAAGCTACAATAACACCGAATGAAATTGATCCATTAAACGCAAGCATCGCACCGACGATACAGACCGCCACATAACCAAAGTTTCCGATGAAAGTCATGATTGGCATCATTAAACCAGACAGACTTTGGGCTCTGAAGCCACTGGTTTGTAAGTTTTTATTAATCTGTATAAATGATTGACGCGCATCATCTTCACCGTTATATACTTTAACAATCGTCTGGTTCGTATATATTTCTTCAATATGACCATTAATTGCACCTAAGTCATTTTGTTGACGTGAAAAATATTTCTGTGATTGACTCATAATTAACATCATTAAACCAATACCAATTAAAGTTGCGAGTACCGCTGTTGCTGTCATAATTAAATTTGTTGTTAACATCATAATTAATGATCCGACTAACATAGTCGTTGCGGTAACAAGTGTTGAGATACTTTGATTGAGTGATTGAGCAATTGTATCAATATCGTTTGTCATTCGAGACAAAATATCTCCCGTTGTATTATTATCAAAATACGCTATTGGTAATTTATTAATTTTTTGTGATAAATCTTGGCGTAATTTTTGAGAAATCCGTTGGGTAACTTCTGCCATAATTAAGCCTTGAACTAATGACAACAATCCACTCAACCCATAGAAACCAACTAAGGTGAATCCAATGGTTCTAACTGCATCCATATCGATACCTGTAACAATACCGGCGGTAACAATATCGGTGAGTTCTGATAATTTATCTGGTCCAATCAGTGTTAAGACTGTCCCAATCACGGCACTCATTAGTGCAATAATTCCAGCTGTCCAGTAAGATCGAAAATAATTAAGCATCTTACCCCAAGTCGCTTTAAAGTTATTTGCTTTTTGGCCAGAAGCTTGGTTACTTTGATTTCCTCCACGTGTTCTATTATTCATTGGCTAATTCCTCCTTCGATAGTTGTGAATAAGCAATTTCCTGGTATTCAGCGGAAGTTTTCATTAATTCATCATGTGTCCCATTTCCAACCATCCGACCTTTATCTAAAACGATAATCCGATCTGCATCTTTAATTGTTCCGATACGTTGGGCAACAATTAATTTAGTTGCATCCGCACAGTCTTTACGAAGTGACTCACGAAGCTGCCGGTCAGTCTGGTAGTCTAAGGCAGAGAAGGAATCATCAAAGATAAATATTTCTGGTTGTCTAGCAATCGCACGAGCAATGGACACCCGTTGTTTCTGACCACCCGAAAGATTCGTCCCACCTGGTGTTACTTTCGCATCATAGCCACCTTCTAGCTTCTCAACGAATTCGTTAGCTTGCGCTGTGTAAACTGCTTCAACTATATCTGATTCTAAGAATCCGTCCTTACCATTATCACCATAAGCGATATTTGATTTAATCGTTCCATCAAATAAGCGCGCTTTTTGCGTAACATAACCAATTCGGTTATGAAGGGCAGCTTGTGTATAGTCTTTAACATTAATCCCATCCACTAGGACCTCGCCTGAAGTCGCTTCGTAAAGTCGAGGAATTAAGTTTATCAATGTACTTTTACCAGAACCAGTCGATCCGATAAAAGCAACCGTCTCCCCTTGATTTGCAGTGAACGAAATATCTTCGATGACATAATCCTCAGCATCTGGATATTTGAAACTCACTTGTTTGAACTCCACTGTACCTTTTTGAGCATTTGGAGCTTCAGTCACTTCCCCATCTATGATGGTTGGTTTAGTTTCTAATACTTCTTGAATACGTTGAACCGATACCGATGCACGTGGAACTAAGATGAAGATAATAATCAACATCATAAAAGCCATCACAATCTGCATCGCATAAGAAGAAAAGACAATCATGTCAGAGAATAAAGTTAACTTCATATCAAAACCAGCATTGTTAATAAGAATCGCACCAATCCAGTAAATAGCTAAGGTCAAGCCACTCATGACAAGTTGAATACTCGGTTGCATGAATGACATCACACGACTGGTGAATAAGTGCGTATTCGTTAACTCAGTGTTCACCGTATTGAATCTTTCCTCTTGAAAATTCTCCGCATTGTACGCACGAACAACTCTCAGTCCGGTTAAATTCTCACGTGTCACCCCATTTAATCTATCTGTTAACCCTTGAAGTGATTTGAACTTAGGCATTGCTAAGAAAATCGCAATCCCAACCGTTAACATGAGGAAAACCACCGCAACCCCAGTCGCAAATGACCATTGCCAACTCTTTCCAGAAATTTTCACCATCGCCCACACAGCAATAATTGGCGCTTTTATAATCGCTTGCAGACCCATAACAATCAACAATTGTACCTGATTGATATCGTTCGTCGAGCGTGTAATTAAGCTGGATGTTGAAAACCCAGAAATCTCTTCCATTGAAAATGAAAGAACTTTATCGAAGAGTTTAAAGCGAACAATTGCTCCGAAATTAGCTGCAATTTTAGATGCTAAAACCGCTACAGCGACAGCAGAAATCAAACTTCCGAACGCACATAACAGCATCATGCCACCCGCAGCATAAATATCACTCATCTGGCTCCCCTCAGTCTGAACCAACATCGTGATTTCACTCATATAATCTGGCAATTTCAGATCCAACCACACTTGAATCACTATGAAGACAAGGCTTAAGCCAGCCAGTAGTGCTTCTTTCATTGTTAAATTTTTAAATATTTTTAACATAAAATACTCCCCTCGATGCATTATTTATTAGTTAAGACAAGAAAGACGTACTTATCTCCAAAGCAAACCCTCGGAAATAGTACGTGACAGTACCCATCATAACTTTCTAGTTCTATACTATCTTTCTACCATTAAATGAATCTAAACAAAAAAATGCTGAGTCCTCTCAGCATTTACCCATTCTTTTGTTCTTTAGGCAAGACGACAATGAATTTCGTCCACTCGTCATTACTCTCAACATTTATATTCCCTTTATGTAATTCGACGACCCTTTGAGCAATCGATAAACCAATCCCGAATCCTTCACTTGCATGAGAAGTATCTGCTTGCCAGTATTTATTAAAAATCCTTTCCTGGTCTTCTTCAGAAATCTTAGTTCCATAATTTGTTATTTCTACGGTTAAATAATCATCATTGGCTTTAATCGTTGATTTTACTGGTGTTTGTTCCGGGGCGAATTTAATTGAATTATCAAATAAGTTTATCCAAATTTGCTTAAGTAACTCTTCATTCGCTTCAATCATGTGCTCATCGAACTCCGGCATCATAGTTAAGTCTTTCTTGGCCCATTTTTCTTCCAATAAAACCATTGAGTTTCTCAATTGTTCCGATAAATTAAACTCGGTAACATCAGTTAATATGGTCTGATTCTCAACTTTTGTTAAATCTAACGCATTCGTCGCAAGATCTGCGAGTCGACTTCCTTCATTAACAATTATCTTTAAATATTCATCTTGTTTTTCTTTTGATAAATTTCCTTTTTGAACGAGTTTTGCAAATCCTCGAATTGAAACAATGGGCGTCTTGAATTCATGGGAAAAGTTATTCACAAAATCCGAGCGTAACATCTCAGTATTAGACAACTCTTCAGCTAAATTATTAAAACTCTTTGATAAGTCTTTCCCAACTTGACTGCGTCCCAAATGAATTCTCGCATCATAATTCCCATGAGCTAGCCGGTCCATTCCCTCAATTAGTATATTGACTGGCTTTAATGGAAACGCACTAAGTATAGCTGCCACAAATGTTCCAATCACAATACTAATGAGCGCAAATAATAATATTGGATATAATATACTTGGGCTTTGAATATGAGTTTGAATGATTCCAGTATGCGCAAGTAGATAGATTAATAAGCTAACAATGGCCATCGTAATGACCATAATAATAAAGACAATCGCGGAGAATATAATTGTCAGCATCGTTCTAGGCAATAGTTTCCTTTTTCTAAGCAATTTCTTTCTTGTCATACGCGCTTCACCGCCCGATAACCTAAGCCGCGAACGGATTCAATGTCAAACTCTGGCCACTCACCAAATCGCTTACGAAGCCTTGCGACGTGGACTGTTACTGTCTCCCAACCTGTATCACTGTCCACTCCCCATATTTCATCCATTAATTGGATACGTGTATAAATTTTCCCTGGATATGATAAAAGCATATAAAGTAATTGAAATTCTTTTTGTGGCAAAGTATGTACTTCATTTAAACGAGACACCATTAATTTGTCATAATCTAGAGTGACTTCGCCAATATTAATTTCTCTTTCAGTTGCAATTTTGGCACGACGAAGAAGAGCCTTAATTCGAAGAAGCATTTCCTCCTCATCTACCGGCTTAATCATATAATCGTCCGTCCCAGCAATAAAACCTTGCTTACGATCGATTGGCAACTGCTTAGCAGATACCATTAAAATAGGTAAGTCATTTTTCATTTCTCGTAATATTTTAGTGAACTCATAACCATCCATATTAGGCATCATAATATCCAACAAGACTAGATCAATATGTTGATTTTCCATCAGATCAAGGGCATCTTGACCATCTTCTGCGGTAAAGACTTTATAATTTTCTTCTTCTAAAACTGCTCGCATTAATTGGCGTGTGTTTTTATTATCATCTACAACTAAAATTTGGAACATCCCAATCACCTCATTACTAATTATAGTCGATTAAGTTAACTAGAGCTAAACTTATGGGCGCGGAGTATATATTTTAAATACCAATCCCCCCTGTCATGATCTGACAAAGGGAGTTGGAGTTTTAATAGGACAGGTCATGTTGTGACAGGGGAGTTAGACTGTTAACGGAACGGGTCATGTTGTGACATGGGAAATTAAACGCCTAACAGGACGAGTCATCTCATGACAGGGGAAATTAAACCTCTAACGGGACAGGTCACCACATGACACGGGATATTAAACGGCTAACGGGACACGTCACCATATGACAAGGGAAATTAAACGCCTAACAGGACACGTCACCACATGACAAGGGAAATTAAATGCCTAACGGGACACGTCACCACATGACACGGGAAATTAAACAGCTAACGGGACGGGTCATCACATGACAGGGGAAACTAAACGTCTAACAGGATGGGTCACCATATGACACGTCCCATTAAACTTTATTCAAGTTATTAAACAAATATAATTGACCATCCTGGTCATTATTGTTAGAATAAAAATAAGTTGACCAGTGTGGTCATTAATAGAAAGTAGGTGCTTTATGTTTGAAAGCCAGCAGTTTAATCGCATTGATGGTGCAAAGAAAGAACGCATTTTGAATGCAGCTTTTAAAGAATTTGCTGAGAAAGGGTTTGACGATGCCTCAACAAATCGGATTGCTAAGGAAGCGAATATTAGTAAGGGGAGTTTGTTTAATTACTTCAATAACAAAGAAGGTTTGTTTAAGTATTTAATTGAATTATCTTTAAAACGCATTGATACCATGTATTTTCAAAAGGTAAATTATGACATTACGGATATTTTTGAGCGGATCATTCATTTTTCAGAAATAAAAAATCAAGAATACCCTAGATTTAAAGATACGTTTGACTTTCTAGGTCATATTTTTGTAAATATTTCCCGCTACACAGCTATATATGAGGGGTTAGCAGAGGCAAAGCAAGCGATTGAAAAGCAAGTGGATACTGTCTTAAATAAAGACATTGATTTAACAAAATTCCGTGAAGATATTGATGCAAATAAGGCATTGAATTTGATATATTGGTCGATTGAAGGTTACCGCAGTAAGCTTGTGGCACAATTTTCCGATACGGATTTTACAGCGATAAATCCATCAGATTTAACACCACTTTATGATGAATTTTTCGATTATATTCATTTATTAAAGACAGTATATTACAAACCAACATACGTTTCTGACAGCTCTAAATAAGGAGGATAACATGTCAAAAGTCATTGAAGTACAAAATTTAACAAAGAACTTTGGAAAATTCACAGCCTTAGATAAAGTTAATTTGAATGTTAATAAAGGTGAAATCCATGGTTTTATTGGACCAAATGGTGCCGGTAAATCAACCACGATTCGAGTTCTATTAGGTATGTTAAAAGCAGATTCGGGACAAGTGAAAGTGTTTGATCAAGATGCTTGGAAACAATCCGTTGATATTCATAGACGCATTGCTTATGTGCCAGGCGATGCGAATCTTTGGCCAAATCTCACGGGTGGTCAAACCATTGACTTATTACTGAAGATGCATGGGAGTCAGGTGAATCAAGCACGTCTGGATGATTTAATTCAACGCTTTGAACTTGATCCGACCAAGAAGAGTCGGACTTATTCTAAAGGGAACCGCCAGAAGGTTGTTTTAATCGCCGCTTTTGCAGCAGATGTGGATTTATATATCCTAGATGAGCCCACTTCTGGTCTGGATCCGTTAATGGAACGGCTTTTCCAAGAACTGGTCTGTGAAGCGAAGGAAAATGGGAAAAGTGTACTCTTATCGAGTCATATTCTATCCGAAGTGGAACGTCTGTGTGACAGTGTTTCGATTATTCGTAACGGGCAAATTATTGAGTCAGACACACTCGATGAGTTGCGCCACTTAACTCGAAGTAAATTAACAATTCAAACGGAAAATCCTGTAACTGATTTAGCTCAGTTAGAAGGCGTCCATGATTTAGTGGAGATGGACGGGAATCAATACCAGATGCAGATTGAGAGTCAAAAACTCAATGCGATTATGCAACATCTCTCAGACTTTAATTTAGTTAAGTTGGAAAGCCAACCACCGACGTTAGAAGATTTATTCTTACATCACTACGAGAATCCGCAAGGAGGTCAGTAGTTTATGTTCACACAGCTTTTTAAAGAGACTGGCCGGATTTTTAGTTTGTTATTTCGACAACATCGGTTGAATATTATTCTTTGGCTGGTTGGAATCGTTGGACTGACTTTAGGTGTGGCTTACGTTTACCCTATGATTTATGAAAATCAAAGCGACTTAGTCGGCTTAGGTATTACAATGCAAAACCCTGCCATGACTGCGATGTTAGGTCCTGCTCAGTCACCCTCAGATTACACAGCTGCGATTGCTTTTGCTGGAGAAATGTTGTTATTTACCGCCATTGGCGTGGCTGTTATGAACATTTTGTTAGCAAGCACGACAACACGGTTGGATGAAGAGGAAGGTCGACTAGAGCTCGTTCAATCCTTACCCGTTGGAAAATTATCTTATACAACTGCTGCGACTTTATTAATGTTGTTACTCAATGCAATCATTACATTAGTAATTGCTGTTGGCTTGGGTGTTATGGATAGTGCAGATTTTACTTGGGAGGCTTCATTTTTATATGGAGCGGTCCTTGGAACCACTGGGTTATTCTTTTCAGGTGTCACCATTGTTGCCGCTCAGTTGAGTGAAACTACTCGGGGAACACGTAGTATCGCCTTTACTGTGCTCATTCTTTCATATATTATTCGTGCGTTTGGAGACGTTAGTAATGAAACTCTATCACTTTTTTCACCGTTAGGTTGGACTGTGCGCACAGAAGTGTTTGCGACGAATGAATGGTGGCCAATTATTGGATTGGTGGTCGGGTCGGTCATTCTGATTGGCATCGGCTTTATATTAAACCGTCGCCGTGATATTTTCCAGGGTCTATTGCCTCAACGTCCTGGTAGAAAAAATGCTTCTTGGTTCTTGAAAACTTTACCTGGATTTGTTTGGAGTCAAGAAAAGGTTAAACTCATTTCATGGGCTTTAGGAATTTTCCTTATTGCAGCGGCGTTTGGTGCGATCTTAGGTGATCTCGAAACGTACTTTGCTGATTTGGATATTTTACAAGCTTTTCTACCAAATTTGGACACGGCGACTTTAACTGAGGAATTTACACGATTATTGTTCGCAATCATGTCCCTATTTACTGGGATCCCGGCTGTTACGATGATCACGAGTCTAAAGCATGAGGAAGATATTGGCCGATTGGACAATATATACAGTCGTTCTGTTTCACGCACGAAGTTGTTACTGACCTATTATTGTATCGGTTTAGTATTTATTGCAATTATGCAACTTTTAATGGCGGTTGGTATTTATTACCCTGCTAGCCTAGTGATGGTCGAATCTTTATCTCTAGTAACTTTTGTTGAAATGGCCCTGTTATATGTTCCTAGCATTTGGTTCCTATTAAGTTTGGCTACTTTCATACTTGGTTTCGTTCCTAAAGTTATGCCATTAATTTGGCTATACTTAACGTTCGCTTTTATAGTGAGCTATTTAGGTGAACTTATGGAATTTCCAGAATGGTTAAATAACTTATCTGTCTTTTACCATACGCCAGTGGAATTCGATGGGTTCCCTCTACTTGTCATAATCGTTGTAGCTATTGTACTATCGGCGCTTGGTTTCATTGGATATAACCGCCGTGATTTGAAAAATTAATAGTAAAAAAACCGCTAAAGCATTTTTCAACTTTAGCGGTTTTTCTAGTTTCTTTCTCTAATACGGTTACGGTAATCATTCACGAAGTTAGGCCAATCGGTCTTGATGACGTTGACTCCGTATTTTCTCATAATACTCCAGACATAAGTTTCACTACCAAGAATTGCGGCTGTATCGTCCAGCACATCGAATAGTTTATACTCTCTACCAAGGTGTTCAGAATTGGCAATAATCATCATATCTTGGTGAATCAGTTTATTTAACCAATTACTTTCTAGCAATGAATGATGATTTAAATCATCAATTCTTAAATCAACACCAATTAATCGAATATTTTCATAAGACTTTACTCGTTCAAAGTCAGCTTGTTCGTAGGCAATCGCAACGAATGGTATATTCACATTCGCTTCGTTTAACAACTCTAATGACTTTGGTTCGGCTGGTGCTTTTAGGAATAATAATTCTTTCTTACCTGATTTGATTAATATGTCAAAAAGAGCTTCATCATCCCAGTAATCTGACGTTCGATCTATATTTACAATATAGTTTATTGGAAGCCAATCTAGAAAGTCTTCTAACTTTTCTACTCGGTAGCCAGATTTTTGTCCATTTGAATTGAGTAACACTAAAGAATCAATCTCTTCAGAGGTCATCTTTTCAAACTCTTTATCAACATCTAGTAACATTCTTACGGCTAATTTATGAAATAAATAATACACGCCGTCAGCTGAGCGACATACGTCGACCTCTATAATATCTGCTCCCGCTTTTTTAGCGGTAATTGCAGCTTGACGGGTATTTTGAATTACATTCCCACCCCAGAATCCGCGGTGGGCCATAATTAAGAACTTTTTATCATCTTTGGTTTGTTTAATAATATTTTCACTCATTTTATTCTCTTTCTTTTAATTTTTCTATTAACTATTTTTTTAATTATATTTTCGATTAAGGCTAAAAATACCTGTCAGTTTGTAAAAGGTATACATTGCGAATATACTCATATTGTAATCGATTACCTACATTTGTCATTATAACACCGTCTTGAGGGTATTGATATGCCTTTTCTATGTTTTCCTTAATGATATTAATAATATTCATTAACTAGTATTTAATAACGCTTGCACATTTTAATTCCGTGTGTTATCTTTGTGTCACATTAGAAAAATTAAAATTAAAGGAGAAAACTAAATGATTCTGTTAACAAACACAAAATTAAACAACGTCGTCGTCGACGCTGTCAGGACTTAGCTTATTCGATAAAAATTCGAATATAT
Organism: Ruoffia tabacinasalis; assembly: GCF_042652985.1. Lineage (NCBI taxonomy): Bacteria > Bacillati > Bacillota > Bacilli > Lactobacillales > Aerococcaceae > Ruoffia > Ruoffia tabacinasalis. The sequence continues at coordinate 59,978 of NZ_JBHSHQ010000046.1, forward strand.
GCCAAGTCCTATTCGTGTTTGTTGACAGAATAGGATTTTCTTTTTAAAAGCCCTATTCTATCCGCAAGATAGAATAGGGCTTTTTATTTTTCTATTGAAACTTAAAAAAGGGGATTATTATTATGAAACTAAGAAAAATGGGACTAACATTACTATCAATGCTTACTTTAGGGGCTAGCTTAACGCCTGCTATGTCCACTGCAAACGCACAAGAACAGGAACCAATTCGCATTGGTGCGAATTTAGAACTCTCTGGATACGGATCAGCTTATGGTGTACCAATCATCGATAATCTGACATTAGCTGCTGAAGAAATCAATGAAGCGGGCGGTTTATTAGGTGGCCGCATGATCGAAATTATTGGCTATGACAATACTTCGAACAAAACTGAAGCAACATCCATTGCGACACGCCTAGCCGGTGAAGATGTAGCAGCAGTTCTTGGCCCAGCAACATCAGATATGATTTATGCATCACGCCCTTCTGCCATTGAAAGCCAATTACCAACCATGTATCCCGTTGGAACTTCAGATGATTTGACCCTCGATGAGAACGGAGAAGTTATAAGTAATATCTTCCGTTTAGCTTTTACTTATTCTTTCCAAGGTAAAGCTGCTGCTAGATATGCTATGGACGAATTAGGTGCAACAAACGCAGCAGTTATTACTGACCAATCCAATGATTATTCGGTTGGTTTAGCCGATCCTTTCAAAGCAGAGTTCGAAGCTTTAGGTGGGACAATTACTGAAGAACTCTTCTACAACGCTGGCGAGCAAGACTTTATGGGTCTATTGACTTCATTGGCTGCCCTTGATTTTGATGTTTTATATATACCTGGTTTCTTTAGTGAAGGTGGAATCATTGTTCGACAAGCGCGTGAAATGGGTCTAATGCAACCAATTCTAAGTGGACATGGCTTCGCAAGTGATACATTATTAGAAATTGCTGGCCCACAAAATGCCACAGAACTTTACATTACCTCTCACTTCCATACTGGTAGTGAAAACCCAGGCGCTCAAGAATATGTTGCGAAATTCGAAGAACGTTACGGTGAATCACCTGACACATTTGATGCTTTAAGTTATGACGCTGCCCACTTAATCTTCCAAGCTATTGAAGAAGCCGGAACAGATGACCCTGAAGCAATTCGCGAATCAATGGAAAATATTCAGTTTGAAGGAATCACTGGTGCATTCCAATATGATGAATACCATAATGCCGTAGAAACTGCCCCAATGTTACATTATATCGATGGAGAAGTAGCTGAAGTATTTGAAGTTGATGGGAACTAATAAATAGACAGATAAACAGAGCTTACTTCTAGTGAGTTCCGTTTTTTATTGTCATAAAACTATAGCACGAATAAAATCCATTAATAATGCTTGCACATTTAAATTCCATGTGATATCTTTGAATTACATTAGAAAACATTAAAATTTAAGGAGAAACTCCAATGCTTCTGTTATCAAACATGAAATTAAATAACGCCATTATTATTATTATTAACGGCCTCAGGACTTAGCTTATTCGAAAAAATCGAATAACTGCTCAGTCCTATTCATGTTTGAACACAGAATAGGAAAATCTTTTTAAAAGTCCTATTCTGTCCGAAAGATAGATTAGGGCTTTTTATTTTTTCTATTGAATATTATAAAAGGGGATTATTATTATGAAATTAAGAAAACTAGGTTTAACGTTACTTTCAATGCTTACTTTAGGGACAAGTTTAACACCTGCTATGACTATTGCACAGGCACAGGATCAAGAACCAATTCGCATTGGAGCAAATTTGGAACTGTCTGGTGTCGGATCAGCATACGCTGTACCAATGATGGATAATCTGACATTAGCTGCCGAGGAAGTTAATGAAGCGGGCGGTCTCTTAGGTGGTCGAATGGTCGAAATCGTAGAATACGATAACACATCGAATAAAGCAGAAGCAACTTCGATTGCGACTCGTTTAGCTAGTGAAGGTGTATCTGTAGTTTTTGGTCCTGCAACGTCTGACCTAGTTTACGCATCCCGTCCAACTGCGGTTGAAAGTCAGTTACCAACTATGTATCCCGTAGGAACAGCAGACGATTTAGCTTTAGATGAGAACGGTGAAGTTATCAGTAATATCTTCCGTTTAGCCTTTACTTATACATTCCAAGGAAACGCAGCTGCAAGGTTTGCGATGGACGAATTAGGCGCAACCAATGCAGTGGTTATTACTGACCAATCAAAAGACTATTCTGTTGGTTTAGCTGAGCCTTTCAAAGCAGAATTTGAAAATTTAGGCGGAACAGTTGTTGATGAAGTGTTCTATAATGATGGCGAGCAAGACTTTATGGGCTTACTCACTTCAATTGCTGCCCTTGATTTCGATGTCTTATATGTCCCCGCCTTCTTCAGTGAAGCTGGAATCATCGTTCGCCAAGCACGTGAAATGGGTCTAATGCAACCAATTCTAAGTGGACATGGCTTCGCAAGTGATACTTTAACTGAAATTGCTGGCGCTCAAAACGCTACTGATCTTTACTTTACATCGCACTTCCATACAGGTAGTGACAATCCTGGTGCCCAAGAATACGTTGCGAAATTCGAAGAACGCTTCGGTCATGCACCCGATACATTCGACGCTTTAAGTTACGATGGCGCTCACTTAATCTTCCAAGCAATCGAAGAAGCAGGGTCAGATGATCCAACAGCGATCCGTGACGCGATGGAAAATATTCAATTCGAAGGCGTGACTGGATCATTCCAATACGATGACCTTCATAATGCCGTAAACTCCGCTCCTATGTTACATTTAGTAAATGGAGAAGTGACTGAGGAATATGTAGTGGATGGTAACTAACATAACATACAAACGGAGCTTACTTTATTGTAAGTTCCGTTTTTTTAACGAACCAAAAAAATAACCCTCACTCTTTATTAGAGTAAGGATTATTTAAAACCGATATCTTATTATGCCGAGGGCCGGAATCGAACCGGCACGGTAGTCACCCACCGCAGGATTTTAAGTCCTGTGCGTCTGCCAGTTCCGCCACCCCGGCAATAAAAAAAGTGGTTGGTCGTGACAACGACAAACAGAAGTATACCATCTAATTATGTTATGTGTCAATACTATCTTCATAATTTTATTATAATAATATATTTCACTGAAATATTTACTAGTAAAGGTTATAATAGATTGTAACAAGGACATTGGAGGGATTTTATGAAATTAGGGATTTTAAAACCCAGTAATGCTGGAGAAAAGAGACTTACACTACTACCAGAGCATATCGAAGGCTTAGAAAATGATATATTAATCGAAGCTGGCTTTGGTGAAAGTTTAGAAATTACTGATAAAGAATATAAAGATAAAGGCTGTACAATACTTTCACGTAAAGAGGTCTATGAGCAAGCAGATGCTCTTTACTCGATGAAAGGTATACCGGAAGAGGAATATGATTTATTACAAGATAACCAAATTATCATTGGCTGGATCCACCCACAAGGCAAAGGGAAAGCATTCATGGAAGGGATTGCAACTGATAAACATTTAATCATCTTGAATATTGATAATACGCACCCTACCATTGCTTTTGAAGATAAGATTGAACCTATTCCGTTCATCCGAAGTAACTTTACTTACAAAAATAGTGTTACTGCAGGTTATGTAGGTACCATTCATTCAATGTTAAGTTACGGTAAGCTGTTTAGTTCGACAACGAATATCGCGATTCTTGGTTCGGGAAATGTATCCCAAGGTGCGATGAATGCCGCATCTAAACTCGGTGCCATTGATAATATTCGTATGTTCTACCGCAGCAATTTAGATGAGTTTTATAAATCATATAGTGAATATGATGTAATCATTAACGGAATTTCGGTAACTGATCCAACAAATCATATGTTAACTTATGACCATGTTAAAAACATGAAAAAAGGAACACTTGTCGTTGATTTAGCTGCTCAACCTGGTGAGGCCGTTGAATTCAGTAAAGAGACAACTTATGATGAACCATTACTTAAAGTAGACGATATCTTTGTCTACTGTATTCGTAATATCCCTTCATTAGTATACCGTACAGCGAGTGAAGTGCTTTCTGAATCATTCACAAATTGGGTATTTAAACGCGACTTACAAGAATACATTGATTTAGCAAAAGAACATGGTTATAACATTAAATAAAGTATAGATACCTTAAACTGAGTAACGATAAGTTATTCAGTTTTTTTGTTATCAATTAATAATCATTCATATTATTATATTGATATAATTAACATAGTATATTTTGACTAATTATCAAAAGGTGTTTTAAAAAAATTAAAAGTAATCCCAATACATTAAAGTGTTCGTTTGAGTGATTTTTATTTTAATTGTATTCGCTTCACGTTGTGTCGAAAGGAGGCGACATGCTAGAACATTACACAATGGCTTATGGGAAGAATCAAGTAGATAAATCGTATGATTTCTATCATTTATGGCAAGCGAATGAACAGGAAATTCAACAGATGCTTGATCAATTTGATATTCCTGAGGATTTTATAACGAGTGGTCTAGATTCTTACGAAGTTGCCCGGTGGGAGTCGTATAAAGCCGATGATGGAGATTTATACACCTTGGTACTCTTTAACTACCCCTTTAAAGAGCGAACACAAGACTTCCATGACGTGTCTCGTACTGCCCCTATCGCCATTGTATTTAAACCTGGTTTAGTCATTGTCACTAGTATCGACTCCTTAAAAACTCTCAATCACATTACAGAAATGAGATTGAATTCTTTTAACTGCTTAGATGAGTTGGGCCTAGTATTGAATATACTATGGTTCATCGCCCGATTATTCATTATTCTTTTAGAGGAAATCGACCGAGAAATTCGGGATTTAGAATTAGATGTCACAGAGTCTACTAAAAATGAAATATTTTACACGCAAATGAAATTAAATAAAGCGCTCGTCTTCTTTAATTCAGCCATTAATAATGATCGGGATGTACTAGAACATCTAAAAGAACAGTTTAACCAGTTAGATATTGAGGATAATGACTTGCTGCATCTGCGTGATGTTAATGTTGAATTGCATCAAGCGAGTGGCATGGTGCATGAATTGAAGCAACTCAATGAAAAAGTGAGCGATATCTTATCGAATGTGGTCAATAATAATGTGAACCAAGTTATGCGGGTATTAACTGTATGGTCCATTATTTTAACAATTCCAACCATTATAACCAGCGCTTGGGGAATGAACGTTCCTGTGCCAGGTGAAGAAGCTACGTCTTCAATGTTTATCATTGGTATTATTACTCTTATTTTAGTGTTAATTGGTTACTGGCTGTTTAAACGGAATAAATGGCTGTAGAAGTAAAGTGGTCACGGTGATTAAAGTGATTAAACTATATAAAAAGGACTCATTTACCCGTTTAAACGGGTAAATGAGTCCTTTTTTGCCTAACCTAATATTTCTTCAGCTAAGGTACGGGCAATTTCATTTAAGTTGTCACGATTACGACCTAATTCTAAGCGAATAATCGGTTCTGGAGCGCTCGAGATGAAGATATCAATTTCAGCATCTAAATCAGTTGTCCCTGCCGTTTCGATTGAGAAACGACTTATTGATTTATACGGAACACTTTGGATGTCACGCTTGCTTCCGACTCCTTGGATGTCAATTAAGATAAGACGTTTGTTAGTGAACACAATAAAGTCACGAATCAATTTGTATGTTGAAACAACTTCTTCTGTTGACGTTAGAATATCTTGAATCACATTCATAGCACTCGCGTTATCGACTTTACCTGCTTTTCCTGTTAATCGATCAAATATTGACATATCCATTCCTCTTTTCGTAAGTTTATAAATCTAAGTATATCAGATTGCCTTAACGAGTTAAAAATTAATGCGTCGCTCCACCGATCACTTGAATATCGTCTTTATCATTGTATTCAACAATGGCTTCGATCGCTGCTTCAATTCCGCGAGCCATATCAGTTAATGACATTGCTGGTTGATTTGGTTTGTCTAATACTTGTTCAGTCATGAATGGAATGTGCATAAAGCCTGCTTTTGCTTCTGGAAACTCTTTATCAACTAAGTAAAGTGTTTGGTACATAATGTGATTACATACGAATGTTCCAGCTGTATTTGATACTGAAGCAGGGATACCTGCATTTTTCATGGCTTCTACCATTGCTTTGATTGGTAATTTTGAGAAGTAAGCTGGTTCACCATCTTCTTGAATGGCTACATCAATCGGTTGGTTTCCTTCATTATCCGGAATACGTGCGTCATCTTGATTGATTGCGACACGTTCTGGTGTTAAGCCCATACGTCCACCCGCTTGACCGATATTTAACACAACATCTGGTTTGAATTCATTCATTTTCTCACGTACAACATCTGCTGATTTGTGGAAAACTGTTGGGATTTCTAATTTTTCAATCTCTGCACCTTTAATTGTATCTGGTAATAATTTTACTGCTTCAATGGCAGGGTTCATTGCTTCGCCACCAAATGGATCGAATCCTGTTACTAAAATTTTCATATGAAAACTCCTCCTGTTAGATAAATGGTAAGTAGTACATTAAGATAACATGCACTACAATCATAATAAACGCGAATGGAACTTGGTCTTTAATGACTCCAAATTCACTCTTCATCTCTAATAATGCTACAGGTAATGCGTTGAAATTACCAGCCATAGGGGTCATTAACGTTCCACAGAAGCCGGCAGTCATTGCTAGAGCTCCTGCAATAATTGGATCAGCACCAAGTGAGAATACAAACGGCACACCAATTCCTAACGTAATAACGGTAAAGGCCGCAAAGGCATTCCCCATAACCATTGTGAATAACACCATACCTAAGACATATACTAAAACTCCCCAGAATCGACTTTCAGCTGGGATGACTCCTTGAACAAGTCCAGACACAACATCTCCAACACCTGCTGCAGTAAATACTGTACCTAAAGCACCAAGCAATTGAGGTAAAATACCTGTTGTTGATACCTGTTGAATCATGCGATCACTTTCTGGAAGCAATGTTTTTGGTCCGCGTCGAATAGTGAACAATAGTGTTATCGTCCCTATTAAAGCTCCAATACCTAAGACCGATTGACTTAATGCTGGGAAACTTTGGGCAATCAATAATGAAGATATCGCTAAAGTCATGACGGGTAAGAAGATACCATTACCTGTATTATTAGCATTCTCTTTAACTTCTTTTTCCGGTGTAGCTTTGATTTCTCCGATCGATACTTGTTTGAATAAAGTAATTACCCCAATGATCAACACTAATACTCCATTAATGATATTGGGAATATAACTACCACCAACGAACAGGACTCCTAGAACCGCCCAAAATAATGTCGTTCCGATACGTGTAGGATTCGTCTCATCGTTGAATACACGGTAAGCTGTATAAAGTAATTGTAAACCAATGACGATATACATAATTTCTAAAACTGTACTTGCAAATTGTTCCATTGATTTCTCCTCCTACTTTTTAGCTTTCGCTTTTTTACGTAATTGACGGTCAAAACGCCAGTTGAAAATGGCAGCTAATACTAATGCAATCACTGCAATTGGGATTGACGCAATGGCTAATGAGCTTTGGTTACCGTTTAAACCTAAGTCAATCAATGTTGCACTGATTAATTGAATTCCGGCAGATCCTGCGAATGTATTTTGCGCAAAGAAGTTACCATAGTTATCCGCTGCAGATGCGCGTGCTTTAATTTTCTCAACGTCGTCTTCATCTAATTTACCATCCGTATCTGACTCCGCTGCCGCTTCTGCCATTGGATAGATCAATGGACGCACAAACTGTGGATGTCCACCAAGTCGAATTGAGAAAAATCCCGATAATTCACGAATCGCCTGATACACTGTAAACAAGCCACCTGTTGAGAGTCCTTTAATCTTTTCAATAAATCGAATCGCTTGTTCTTTTAGACCAAACGTCTCTGACAAGCCGATCATCGGTAAAGTTAAGAAGAACAAGGTTACAAAACGCTGGTTCGTAAATGCCTCTCCGAGTATCGTTAAAAATTCTATGAATGAAATGCCTGATACTAATGCAGTAACAAGTCCTGCGACAACAACAGTTGCGATTGTGTCAAATTTTAGAATAAAACCTAATATGATAATGACAATACCTATTAATTTAATCCATTCCATATCTATACCTCCTTAAACAATTTAAATTTATTAAAATATTCACCTATTTTACCATACATGAAACAAATTTGATCCCCTTGCTGATTATCTTTATGAAAATATAATAAAAGTAGACTCTTTAAATCTTTTTCAATTAAAGATACAATAGAATAAGTATATTAGAAAAGAGTTTATAACATGAAAATCCAACGTATCAATTCCATTCACTCACCTTTGGCAGATAATTTGGAAACTTTATATATTAATGCCTTTCCTTCGTATGAACGCAAACCTTTTGAAATTTTATTCTCACATCAAGAAACTGGTTTTGCTGAAGTCTTCGCAATTACTGAAGACGAACGCTTTATTGGTATGATTTCAACTTTAAAAAGTTCTCAATTAATTTTTGTTGAATACTTTGCAATTTCTCCTGAATATCGCAGCCTAGGTTATGGTTCAAAAGTTTTATCACTTCTTAAAGAAAAATATCATGACATGAATATTTGCTTAGAAATTGAAGTTGTTCAAACGGATGCAGGTATCATAGAGGAACGCTTACGACGCCTGCAATTTTACGAGAAGAATGGCTTCCAACAATTAAATATGATTGTGAATTTATTTGATGTAGAATTTGAATTGCTAGGTACGAGTTCGGAGATAACTTTTGAAGAATATTTTACTTTATATGAACAAATTCATGGAGATTCATTTAAAGACAAGCTTTATTTAATTAAATAAAATACCGAGGTGCTTTTATGAATAAAAAATATTTAAATTACTCATTACTTGCTCTGATACCCTTTTTGATTATTATTGCAATTGTTATATTCAATATGAATGCCATTCAACATCTGGATAATCTTATTACGCTTGAAATTGTTTCTTGGCGGACACCCCTATTAAGTTCATTCTTTAATGCCGTAACAATTCTTGCGAATCCAATGAGTGTCGTTTCGACGGTCGTTATTTTGGCGGTGATTGCTTACCTTTTAACTAAGAGAATCGATTTACCACTATGGATTTTAATTACAAATGCGATTGGGAGTTTGGCATTGAATCCACTGGTTAAAAATATTGTTCAACGAAGTCGTCCAAATGAAGCGATTCGAATGGTGCAAGAAAGTAGTTATTCTTTCCCGAGTGGTCATGCGTTTTCTTCGATGGTTGCTTTTGGTTGCGTCATTGTGTTACTCATTCTGTCCCTCAAACCAAGCGTGTTTCGTCGTATTCTGATTGTATTCGCCTTTTTAATTGTTTTATTCATCGGTTTTAGCCGAATTTTCCTTGGAGTGCATTATTTTAGTGATGTGCTGGCTGGTTTCTCTTTTGGCTTATTCTGGTTGTTGCTGTCACTTAGCTTTTTTCTGGCAAGAAGACCAGAGATTAAAGCTAAAAAGTAAATGCGACAAGGTTGCATAGTATAATTATGCACAAAAAATCCTCGGATATTCTCCGAGGATTTTTTTATAGCCGATATGAATCTGCTTCTGGAATTTGAGTAGGTGAAACAAAGACGTAACCTTGCTCTTTTAAGTGAGGTATGAGTGTTTTAATTGCCTCGGTGGTTGATAATTGAGTGTCATGCATTAAGATAATTGATCGATGTTGTAAGTGATTAGCAATATGCTCATTAGTTATTTGTTCATCTTTACTTAACCAGTCTTCTGAATCAACATTCCAATATATAGGTTCCATATCTGGGTAAAGTTTCAACATTTTCTGACGACCATTACCATAAGGCGAGCGGTAGATATTTGGCGTTACGCCTGTAGCATCCGCAATGATTTCCTGTGTGATTTCAGTCTCGTGTTCAACGTCTCCCATATTTAATAAATCAAAATTTGCGTGTGAATAGGAATGGTTTCCAATTTGATGCCCTGCTTCAACCACTGCTCTGGCAATATCTGGATTGGCCTCGACTGATCGCCCTAAAAAGAAAAAGGTGGCTGTAACATCATGTTCGTCCAAGACTTCTAGGATCTCTAAGGTATTCTCAGTGGGGCCATCATCAAAGGTAAGAGCAACTAACGGCCGCTCGTCAATGGGAGAGCCCGTTAAAGGGGCAGATAAACCACGTGAATTAAAAATCGCTTCTGTGATTGCCTGATTGGATTCAAGTAATTCAGTATGTTCAACTAAATCTTCGCCGTAAATTCGGCATTTTTCCATATACTTATCAATCACTGCTTTAGTTTGTGGATGTTTTTGGTTTTTTAAAAGCACTTCTTCCACTTTAGAAAAAGCTTGAATCTCTTGTTCTAAAGAGGCTGAATGGACTTCTTCAGATAAGTGATTAATCTGGTTACTCGCTGTTTCGATTTCATTAAAGGTTGTTAAAATCTGATCATAATGAGAGTAGATTGCTTCTGTAAGGGCATCTTCATCGGAAAAAGGTAATTGCTCTTTTTGTTCGGCTACTAATTGAGGCGTCACTGCTTCATTTAAAGGGAGTCCTTCTTTAATTTGTTCACCGACAATGATTGGTTCATCACTTTGGTAAAGCTCAGATAAGTTGGCGATTGCCTCTTGCTTATCCTCTGCTAATTCTACTAAATGTTGGAGCCTGTTTCCTTGAACGCCTCCAACTTCTTTAGCGGTCACTTCAGCATTTTTTATTAGTTCTGGAGATATTTTTGGGTTCAAATACGTATTTCCCTCATCTAAATACAAATCTTGTATGGCACTTGTCGCCAATTCAATACTTTGCACTTGTTGCTGATGATGTCTGGCAAATAATGCCGTCATTAAAACCGCAAAAATAACTGTCCCAATACTAATTAGCGTTGTTTGTGATTTTGTATCCATGTCTTTCAAATTCAGTCTCATTCAACTACAACTCCTTTAATGCGATAATTCAATTGTAACAGAGATAGTCATTTTTTCCGGTATTATTTAAAATTTTAACAATTAATTCACATTTGAAGTTGAGTCCTTTCCAAGTAGTTGTTATTCATAAAAACGAGCGGTATAGTATATACATAAATTTTCTAAAAGGAAGAGATAAAATGAAAGATGTCATGATTATTGCAAATCCATCTTCTGGACAAAAACAAGCAGAAGACTATGCTCAACAAGCGAAAGAAATCCTTGAAGCAAATGGACGTTTTGCAACAATAAATATAACGGAATCCGGCGATGATGTTGTCAAGTTCGCTCAAGAAGCTGCGCGTGAAACATATAATACTATCGTTATCTTAGGTGGTGACGGAACGGTTTCACTTCTTGCCTCGAGTCTTAAAGATGAAGATTATCGGCCAGAGATTGCCATTTTGCCGACTGGAACGGTAAATAATGTTGCGCGTGCGTTAAATATCAAAATAAACTTGGATAAAGCTGTTAAGGATTTACCAAACCTTACTCCACAATCCATTGATGCAGGGCTTGTGAATGATCAAGTTTTCTTAAGTTTAGTTTCTACGGGAACAATTCCTGAAAGTGTCTTTGAAGTGAATAAAGAAGAGAAGGAACGCTTAGGTCCTGTCGCTTACTTAGTTGAAGGAATTCAAGCGATAAACGAGCAAAAGAGTTACCGTTTCAGCTTAAATATTGATAATAAAGTCGATGAATTTGAATTAGATTTATTATTAATTGGGGTATCTAGTAGTGTAGTTGGTTTAACTAACTTCTTCAAAGATGCCAGCTATAATGATGGTAAATTACACATCTTTGGTTTAAAGAAAACGACTTTAGGAGATAGAGTTGGAAGTATTGCTAACTGGATCTTCGATACTGAGAAAGTTCAAAACAACGGTGTGTTAACGGTAGATGCCAAAAATATCAAGATCGAATTACTTAATCAAGATGGTAATATACATATGGCCGTTGATGGAGATAAAGGTCCTTCTTTCCCGGTGGAAATTAGCGTCTTACCTAACTATATCAATGTGCTAACTCCTGAACAAAAATAATTCGGATTCATTATTTAAATTTAATCTATAATAGGCAATAATAAAAGACCTTCACTGACGGAAGGTCTTATCTTGCATTATCCTAGCTGTTCAACAATTGTTTGGACAGTTTTTTCGATATTTTCTGGTTTTGTCGCAAGATTTAAACGAATAAAACCTTCGTAACCTTCACCAAACCATTCTCCGTAATCCACTGCGAGCCCGCATTTTCCCTGAATGAATTCGACCATCTCATCACTTTTTACTACTTTGCGTAAATCTACAAAGACTAAATATGTCCCTTCGAGTGGTGATACTGTAATTTCGGGTGCAAATTTTGTGAAGTAATCGCGGACGATTTCATAATTATGGTAAATGACATTCTTCAATGAGTCTATCCAATCCATACCATCCACATACGCAGCCTCGGTAGCAAATAACCCCATAATATTCGCTTCTGTTTTAATCATGGAATTTGCAAAATCATCATATTTTTGACGCAACCCATCGTCTGTGATTACGATATTACAATGAGTTAAACCAGCGATGTTAAAGGATTTAGACGCTGAGTTCACAGTAATGACTCGAGGCCGGTGAACTCCTTCAAAAACATTTGCTGCTGGGATATGTTCACGTTCAAAAGTAAAGTCTTGATGAATTTCATCAGAGATAATTAACACATTGTGCCTTTGGCAAATGGCGAACAACTTCGCTTGCTCTTCTTCCGTCCACACTCGTCCAACAGGATTATGTGGCGAACAATGGATGTACAATTTCACCGTTTGATCAATAATTACCTGTTCAAACCGTTCAAAATCAATGGTGAAATATCCATCGTTATTCACTAGGTCGACATTGACTAATCGGCGATTTGTGTCTTTAACTGCGTCACTAAAAGGATAATAAACAGGTGATTGAATAATCACTGAATCATTTTCATCGGTGAATGTGTACAATAGGTGGTAAATCGCTTGAACGGCACCTGTTGAAAAACGAACCCATTCTTCTTTTATCGGGAAAGAGAAATACGTTTCCATCCAGTTATTATATGCTTGATAATATGATTTACCAGCAAATGTATAACCATAAACACCATGTAATATTCGATCTTTTAATGTTTTTGTAATAGCTTGACTCACCTTAAAGTCCATATCAGCGACCCATAAAGGGAGTAAATCCGCTTGACCAAAGCGTTCTTCTAATAGGTCCCATTTTAATGAATTTGTATGTTGACGCTCAACATAATACTTTTCTACAAACTCTTCAATTTCCACTCACATCTACCTTCTTTCTTCTAAAATCATCTAATCACTTTTACTCCTTCAAAGCAACTTCTAAGTCTTGAATTAAATCGGAAGAATTTTCTAAGCCAATAGACAACCTTAATAAATCAGGCGTTAAGCCATAGGATTCACGCAATTCTTTTGGTATGTCTGCATGTGTTTGAGTTGTTGGGTATGTAATTAAACTTTCAACCCCACCTAAACTTTCGGCATATGTAAATACTTGTAACTTCTCTAAGAATGGTCCCACTTTCGCTTCACCTTTTAAGCGGATGCTTATCATGGCACCTTTTCCAGCATATAACACATCTTTAACTTGTTCCTGCTGCTTTAACCAGGTCACAATTTCTTGCGCAGTTGCTTCTTGTCGGTCTAATCGAATCGGTAAAGTTTTCAAACTACGAATAAACAACCAACAGTCAAAGGCTGATAAAGTAGGACCGGTTGTATTCGATAACCAGCCTAACTTTTCACCCATATTTTTATCATTTGTCACGACCACTCCAGCTAAGATATCATTATGTCCCGTTAAATATTTTGTTCCTGAATAAAGTACAATGTCTGCACCTAATTCTAAGGGTCTTTGGCGAAGTGGCGTTAATAAAGTATTATCCACGAGTAATAGTGCTCCATGTTGATGCGTTAAATCTGCGATGCGTTGAATATCAACCTCTTGCATTAATGGATTTGTCGGTGTTTCAATGAATACCCCTGATATGTCATCGCTGATTAGTTTTTCAAAGTCTGCTTCGGTTTCAAAGTAAGTAAATTGTGCTAAATTCTCTGCTTCAAGGTGATCAAAGTATCGGAAACTTCCACCGTATAAATCGCGTAAAACTAAAAAATGGCTACCTTGTTTAAAAAATTGAAAAGCCAATTGAATCGCGCTCATGCCTGAACTTGTAACGACCGCTCTCTCGCCACCTTCTAAAGCCGCTAAGCCCTCTTCTAAGATATCTCGGGTTGGGTTATTCGTTCGTGTATAATCATATCCAGTACTTTGCCCTAAACCTGGATGAGCGTAAGTTGTCGCTAAGTGGATAGGAGCAACGACGGCTCCTGTTGATGGATCTTTTCGATTTCCTAATTGGACAAGTTTAGTATTGATGTGTGTTGTCATTTTATTTATCCTCCTTTAAAATATCTTCCAAATTATAATAGGTATGTTGGTAAACCTCATTAAGCCAATTATTGTATAGAAGAAAGGCATTGCTTTTCCACGTAAATTTTGGCGTTTTCGAATCATCGTCTCCTGGATAATAATTTTCTGGTAGAGCTATTTTACTTCCTGCCTCTTTATCGCGTTGATATTCCTGATGTAATGTTTCTCGGTCATATTCCAAGTGCCCTAATAAATATATGTCTAGATTGTCGGTTGTTGTAATAATATCTGGTCCAAATTTTGGATGTTTTGTTGTGATTCTCAAATCTTTTTGAGCTTCTATAGTCTCGATAGAAATTGAAGTATGGCGTGATTGTGGCACTTGATATGTGTCGTTAAAACCACGGTGTAAGGGGTGATCTGCTTCTAATACGTCATATTCATAAATACCAAACAACTTTTGTTCAAGCTTATAATTGTCGATGTCGTAAAAATAATTTAAGGCATATTGAGCTCCCCAACAAATAAATAATCGGGAGAAGACATTTTTTTGAGACCAATCTAATATTGTCTTCAGCTCATCAATATAATTGACTTCATTGTATTCAAATTGTTCTACAGGGGCGCCTGTAATAATAAGCCCATCATATTGTTGGTCTTTAATTTCATCAAACGTTTTGTAATATTGATTTAAGTGACTGATCGGTGTATTGGACGCTTCGTAAGTTGCTGTATACATTAAATCTACTTCTATTTGAAGCGGTGTATTACCTAATAATCGCAATAATTGCAGTTCTGTCGTTTCTTTTTTAGGCATGAGATTAAGAATGAGTATTTTAAGGGGACGAATGTCTTGAGTACGTGCCGTGCTCTCATCCATTGTCACTATTTGTTCTCTCTTTAATTCTTTGCGTATGGGTAATCCTTCAACAATTTTAATTGGCATACTCAACTTCCTTCCTTTTTTAAAATAAAAAAATCGCCCCTAATCAGCTCTCTGATTAGGGACGACAATATCGTGTTACCACCCAAATTTACACTTATCTCACAATAAGTGCCTTAATACGTCTATATAAACGTTGGCAAGGTATCGGTTGCTACCGTTAGAAAAGCTTTCACTTAGCTAATACTCAGAGTCCATCTTCACAAATTTTTTCTGTGCCCTTTCACACCAGCCGGGCTCTCTTAAACAAAGTCAATTTGCTACTCTTCTCTTCGTCGTTTTTATCATTAAATTCTCATCATTTGTTAATATTCTATCGAATGCCAATCTTAAAGTCAACAAAATAAGAGTTTATTCGATTCAGTTATTTATATCCGCCAACATGTCACCTAACATTGCTTTGAATTTATCGCTATCGATGTTCTCGATAATTCGAATATTTGGTGCTTGGCCTAGTTCATTTTCTCGGTCAACTAAGTTGAATCCCCGCGTTAAGTTTCCACCTGTTTCAATATCAACGTAATAATCTGTGGCTTTAAGGACAATTGACTCATCTGCTGCTACAGCTGCAAGTAAAGAATCAGTACACGTAATCCCATCTACACCACGTTTAGCAAACTCAAATGCTTTTACGAATAAATTTACATCTAGGAAGAACTTCGATCCTTTTGTGTCCAAGGCTTCAATAATCGCAATGTCGTCATCATAGATGACACCATAGTCTAAACTTGCATCCCAAGTTACCAAAGTCTGTGGGACACCCGAATGAAGTACAATTCGCGCTGCTTCAGGATCAACATAGAAATTGTATTCTGCCACTGCCGCAACATTCCCTAAAGCATTATTAATTCCGCCCATAATCCAAATGTGCTTAATATCCGCTAAGATAGTTGGATCACGCTTGATAGCCATCGCAATATTTGTCAAAGGAGCGAGAGCGATGATTTCAATCTCACCAGGATTCTCCTTAATTGTTCGAATCATAAAGTCGACCGCATGCTCATCTTCCGCAACTTGGTTTGGCTTAGGAAAGACTGCGTCCCCCATCCCATTGCCACCTTGAATTTCTTCAACCGTTAAATGTTTTTTTAAAGGCAATGAAATCATCGGACTTTCATGTCCTTTAAATACAGGTACTTTCTCTTGAGGGTCAAAAGTTTCAACCGTCACTAAAGCATTCTCAACTTGCTGATTAAACTCGACGTTCCCTGAAGCGATCGTAATCCCTTCTACTTTAAAATGATGTAAAGCCATCAGTATCGCAGTTGTATCGTCTCCAGCAGTATCTGTATCAATAATTACACGTCTCATTTTTTAGTAAACTCCTTTATTAAATCCTCTTTTAGAATGGCATAGCGTGCAGAATCAACAAGCCCTGTATTATTCAGACTATATTGGCGGTGAGTGCCCTCATATTGTAGCCCCGCTTTCTGCATGACTTTCCCAGACGCCGGGTTAGCTACATCATGTAGAGCCTCAACTCGGTTGAAATCTGCCTCTATTAATAAGTAATGCGATACAGCTTTCATCGCTTCACCCATGTATCCTTGACTCCAAAACTTGTGACCAAGAACATAACCAATCTCACATTCTTGACGATGTTCACTGATTGCGACGACACTAATGTCGCCAATGACTTCACCTGGGTTGCCTTTTAATGTGATTGCCCATTTATACTGAGATGCGTCTTCATAACCTTCTACCCAGTTTTTCACTGATGACTGAGTCATCGATACATCTGTATGCGATGGCCAAGTTAAATACTTTGTCACTTGATCGTCACTCGCCCAATTATCATACATCGCTTTCGCATCTTCATTAACAAAGCGTCTTAATAACAAACGAGCTGTTTCAATTTCTTTTGTTCCAAAATGATTCATTCTTGCTACCTCATTTTTCTAAATCTTCTCGCAATATCGCATACTGCGCTGTATCTATAATCCCTGTATTATTCAAACTTCCTTGACGATGAATGCCTTCAAATTGCAAACCAGCCTTTTGCATAACTTTACCAGACGCAGGATTAGCTACATCATGGCGTGCTATGACTCTGTTGAATCCTGCCTCTTTTAATAAATAATTTGTCACGGCCTCCATCGCCTCACTCATATAGCCTTTTCCCCAATGTTTACGGCTAAGGACATAGCCGATTTCACAGGCATCAATGCTGGCATAGTTAGGACTCATGCTTGCGGTAATGTCTCCAATAGCTTCATTGGGGTTTTCTTTTAAAGTAATGGCCCATTTATATTGAGATAAGTCTCCGTAGCCTTCTACCCATGTAGCAAGAATCGCCTGAGTGACTGACACTTCTCGGTGGCTTGACCATGTGAGATATTTAGTGGTCTCATCATCATTTGCATAATTCTTAAATATTATTTTTGCATCTTCATTAACAAATCGTCTTAATACCAGACGGTCTGTTTCAATTTCTTTTGTACCAATATGCTTCATCGTCTCATCTCCTAAAAACTTATCATAAATACTTCTTACAGATTGCGCAAACAAATGCGAATGATAATAGTCACCCACTTATTGAATGTTCGTAAATTTAAAGCCATACAGCTGTTCTTCGAGTATTTGATTTTCTATTTTAATTGTTTCTATACCAATAAATTCCCCACCCAAATTCTTATAAAAGCGAATAGCTCGATCGTTATCACTAAACACAATGACCATCATTGATCTGATTCCTATGGTTTTAAATTTTTTCACTAGTGTATCAACTAATAAACGGCCTCCTCCTAACCCTTGGGCTGACTTCATCAAATAAATTGAATAAAGTTCACCTTCATAAGTTGGGTAACTATCTTTACGCTGTAATCCTCCGCTGATATAACCTACGACTTCATTATCCTTCTCTAAAACATAAGTCAACGCATCACCTTCGAGTATATTCACCCAACGTTCGATACTGTGATTCAAACTCATATTGTTTAACACTTCTTCCGATACGATACCTTGATAAGTGGACTGCCAACTACTCACTTGAATCTTTCCAATACTCACCGCATCATTTATTCGTGCTTTTCTAACAGTTACTTGCATAGTTCTCACCTCATTCGCTTACTTCATTACATATTAACTAATTCATTTAATATATCATAACGTTTTCATAGCTAAATAATATAAAAATTTCCGGACAAAATGAAACACATACCTAAAAAAACTAAAAATTACTAAAAAAAGTAGCGTCTCATTCATTTACTATGAGGAACGCTACATCTTTATATTTTAATTCATCTGTTGCTGGATTCTATTAGGTATCATGACTACTTCAGTTGTTAAGTCGACCGGTTTGTACTCTTCATCGATACACTCTTCCCAATATTCTAAATGTTTTTTATCTATATAATGGTTGGATTCTTCAACTTCAATCCCACCTTCGCCTTGGATTGAATACCAATATAAATATTCATGTCCATCTACTTTCTCTCGCAAGATGGATTCAATATACATTTTCTCACCTTCTAAAGTAACGAGGACATCGTCCATATGTTTGTTAAGAAAAGCCATCCATTCATCAACTTGCTTACTTTTCCCAACTTTTACTCGAAAGCGTGTTAATTCAACATTCAATTGATTCATTATACATTCTCCTATCTGTTTTTCAGTCAGGTCTATTCTATCAATTTAAAAAGCACATTCCTAAGAAAAACTTAAATTGTTATTTCAAAGTGTATATGTTAGGATTTAATGTATTAATTTAAACATATGGAGGCATCTTATAGCAATGCATAAAAATATTGATATCAAATCATTTTATCAAAAAGCGAATTCTGAACCGTTAATTATTTTAGACGTTCGTGATACAGATGAATATGAGATGGAACATGTGCCTAATGCTATCAATATACCATTAGACGCGCTACCTAAGCACACTGCAGCTTTGAATGAAGATGAAACTTACTATGTCATTTGTAAAACCGGTAAACGTGCAGAAAAAGCCTGTGAGTATCTAAGTGAGCACGGTTTCAATGCTATTCGTGTGGAAGATGGAACTCAAAGTTGGCCCGGTCAACTCGAGCATTCCAATGATTTTACAGTCTTACTGTAAAATTATTCATATATAACCAAACACCCTACTCAAATCAGTAGGGTGTTCTTTGCGTTCAGTCATAATGAGAAAGATTATTGATGTAACAACAAATAACCAACTAGCCGGATCATCTCGCCTTTTTTCAGTCATCTTTTACTCCCAAACTTTTGTCTATTATCATACTCATTTAAGTGATATGACGTCTTGATTTTTTTATTCATAACTGTGGAGAAGCACGAACGTTCCACCCTTCAATACGTTTTATGTCTGTGATTTATATAAATTTTATGATGTTTGTGTTATATTCGTTTGGTAAATACTTTATAAGGAGTTTTATCATTGAATTATTTCAAAGAAAATTTTAAAAAGATGAAGGCTATCTCAGACGACATCTTTACTCATCCAGAATTAGGTTATAAAGAATTCCGGACTAAGAAAACGGTGGAAGACTTTATTACTGAGACAAATCCAGATCAAGTGATTGAGTATTTTTCAACGACAGGTATGCGCGTTGATTTAAATCACCAACAGGATATAACAGTGGCATTCATTGCAGAATTGGATGCGGTTCGTGTTCCGAGTCACTTCCAAGCTGATTCGCAGTCAGGAGCGGCGCATGCATGTGGTCACTTTACTCAAGTGACAACTGCTTTATCACTCTATGGTTACTTAACAGAAGGTGAACGTTACAAAGATTTTGACTTTAATATTGCCTTTGTCTTCGTTCCTGCGGAAGAATTTATTGATTTAGAATACCGCCAACAATTAATCGACGAAGGGACGATCACTTATTTGGGTGGAAAACCTGAAGCAATGAAGTTGGGCGTCTTTGATGATGTTGACTTTGCGATGTGTGTGCACACTATTGGTGGCGAAGAAGAGAAAACAGTTGAAATCAATTGTGATTTAGCTGGATTCTTATATAAACATTATAATTTCAAAGGTAAAGCAACACATGCTGGTTGGGACCCGTTCAGTGGAATCAATGCTTACAGCATGTCGACCTTATTCAATACTGGTTTAGGCTTAATGCGCCAACAATTACGCGAGGATCTATACGTACGTATTAACCCGGTCATTGATCATGGAAGCTTCTCAACGAATGTCATTCCGAATCAAGTACAAGTTGGAACGGATTTACGCACAATCTCAGTTGATTATATGAAAACCGTAGCAGAACGCATGGATAAAGTGGCTAAAGGGAGCGCTTATTCATTGGAAGGTGATGTTGAGATACAAACTCAGATGGGTTACTTGCCATTTGTACAAGATCGTTATTTATCAACCTTCGTTGCGGAAGCGTTCAAAGAACAAGATACGATTACAAAATGGATTGACGACCGCGGTGCCGTTGCTGCTGCTGGAGATATTGGCGATTTATCATTTATGATGCCTAGTATTCAAATTAGTTATGGCGGTTTCGCTGGTGTCATTCATGGTGATGATCTACGCATGGTTGATGACGAATTTGTTCTTCAAGAATTTCCAGAATTTTTAATTAGTGTCTTAAATAAAATGAACGGCCGTATCGATAAAAATCAACTATACAGCCGTTCTTATAAAGAATATGACAGCTATATCCAAGCTATCACTCAAGGAGAATCGAATGAAAAATAAGAAACATTTACTTTACTTAATTTGCTTTGCTTTTGTTGTTATTTTCTTAGCTGAAATAATTGGTTTCCAAAGTATTAGCTTTGGTTCATTTTCTGTATCCATTTTACCACTTGTTTTTGCGGTCTTTTTCGGGATGATTTTTGCTGTTCCAGCTTTTCGAAAAGGGATTTTCAAAAAAGTATATAGTGATGAAAATGTGCAATTCGCATCAAAAAACCTTTTATTCATTATGTTGCCATTAATGGCTTATTACGGCGCAAGTGTTGCCCCTCAAATTACTGAAATTCTTTCTGTTGGTTGGGTGTTCCTATTCCAAGAAATCGGAAACTTAGGTACGATTTTATTCGCTCTACCTATTGCATTAATGTTAGGTCTTAAACGTACAGCGATCGGTGCTACGCTTGGGTTAAGCCGTGAAGGGGAATTAGCTTATATTACTGAAAAATACACGCTCGAGTCAGCCGAAGGCCGTGGAGTTCTTTCAATGTACTTAATCGGAACATTATTCGGTTCTATTTTCTTCAGTTTATTTGCACCATTGTTACTAAACTTTGGTTTTGATGTTCGTGCGTTAGGAATGGCTGCAGGAATGGGTTCTGCTTCAATGATGACAGCGGCTGCTTCAGCTGTTGCCGCACTTCGTCCGGAAAGTGAAGAAATCATCTTAGCTTATGCCTCTGCTAGTCAATTGTTAACCAGTTTCTTAGGAACTTACACAATGGTCTTCTTAGCCATCCCACTACAACGCTTTATGTATAACACTTTAACTAGAGGAGATAACTACGATCATGGAAAATAATAAAAGTTTAAATAAATATGTTCACTTTGGACTCGTTATTGTCTTAAGTTTAGTATTTATCTTATTTACACAACAAGTGAAATTATGGAAAAATCCTGATTCAACGCCTATTCAAGCACTCACTTTTGTCGGACTTGGCTTCTTATGGCTGTTCAGTATGTTAGGTATTTGGATCTCTGATCTAACGAAAAAAATCAAAGTTCAGTTCATTCAAGACTTCCCGATCTTAGGTTGGGTATCGATTGTTTCAATTGTCTTTTGTTTATTGAGTAACTTTATTGTTGAAGCGATACTGGCAGTTGATTTCTTATCGATCACCACTCCAGTTTTGGCTTTTGCGGGAATCTCTGTTGCGAATCAACTCGTTGATCTGACTAAGACTTCATGGAAGATATTAATTGTTGCGATCTTCGTGTTCTCCGGAGCTTACTTATTAACAACAATTGTGGCGCAATTTGGATTGACGCTTGCGGGGTAAGTAACCATTCAATATTTAAAATGACCGTCATGTTCATTCATGACGGTCATTTTTGAATATAAATAACTATTTACACCCTAAAATTTAGGTAAAACCCTAACGAAAAACATTACTATTAACGCAACAAGTATTAATAACAGCATGATTAATTTTTTAGTATCAGAAACATTTAACTTGCGATATTGATAAATTAAAAACAATACTATCGAAACGGGTATAAGAAACTGAATCACAAAGCTTATATAGATATTTTCATTAAGTAGGTTAAACACCTCAAGAAGAATTGTATAAATTACGATTGTCCAACTAGCAACTGATAGTAGTTTGTTGTACAAGTTATCAAAGTTTTTGATGTCCATTTTTGTTACTCCCAACATTTATCGTTATAAAAAACGTCTTTTCTAAGCCTCAATTCAAATCTTACAGAACCAATCGATACGTAGCAAGCAGTAATTTTTTTATGTTTTGATTTTAAGAGACGAACAAACAAAATATTGCTTAATATACTTCCATTATTTGTCTTGATTTCTAACCTTAATTTAATAATAATGAGGTCTATAATAAAAATAGATTTCGAGGAGCGAATGATGATTGACTTAATTGACTGGATTAATGGTGCTTTGTGGGATGTATTGCTGATTGTCGTACTAAGTGGAATGGGTATTTACTTATCAATAAGATTGAACTTTATACAGTTTCGTAAGTTTGGTGAAAGTTTCAAGAAAACCTTTGGTTCAATCTCATTAAAAGGAGATAAGGCAAGTGCCGAGGAAGGGATGACTTCTTTTCAATCGCTCGCAACATCAATCTCTGCTCAGATTGGAACGGGTAACTTAGCCGGAGTTGCGACCGCAATGGTTTCAGGTGGGCCCGGAGCTGTCTTTTGGATGTGGCTGAGCGCTATTTTAGGTATGGCCATTATTTACGCAGAAGCAACTTTAGCTCAATATTATCGTACAACGGAAAAAGGACATCTTGTAGGAGGACCCGTTTACTACATCCAAGCTGCCTTCCAAGGGCGTCTAGGAAAAGTAATCGCAGCCTTATTCTCAGTCTTACTCATATTTGCTCTAGGCTTTATGGGAAATATGGTTCAGGCAAATTCAGTAGGTCATGCAGTCAGCACAGCTTTCGGAATTAGTCCATGGATTACTGGTATTGTTATGGCAATCATGGCTCTCATTGTCTTTATAGGTGGGGTTGAACGAATCGCATCTGTTACTGAAAAGATTGTCCCATTGATGGCTTTATTCTTTACTATCGCATCATTTATTGTGATTATTATGAACATTGAAAATGTTCCGGCTAGTTTCGAGATGATCTTCGTTGGAGCTTTTAACCCCGATGCAGTCTTAGGGGGAATATTAGGTGTGTCGATTCAACAAGCGATTCGCTTTGGTATATCCCGCGGCTTATTCACTCATGAAGCAGGTATGGGTTCAACACCTCATGCACATGCACTTGCACGTGTTAAACACCCAAGTGAACAAGGATTAGTTGCTATGATGGGTGTGTTTATTGATACGATTGTGCTTCTTCCGATGACTGTCTTAGTTATATTAACTACTGGTGTTCTCGACGGCGCTACAACCGGAATTGAATTAACACAATTAGCCTATGCCCAAGTATTTGGTAACTGGGGTTCTATCATTGTAGCCATTAGTATTTTCTTCTTTGCTTTTTCAACCATTATCGGGTGGTACTTTTTCGGACAAGCGAACGTTAAATACTTATTCGGTAAAGGAGCTATTCCCATCTACAGCCTTCTAGTGGCAATATTTATCGCAATTGGAAGTGGCTTACACGTGGAGTTAGTATGGTCATTAGCTGATTTGTTCAATGGACTAATGGTGTTACCGAATATTATTAGTATTTTTCTCTTAACAAATGTTGTTGTGAAAATAACGAAAGATTATGATTTACCTCTGTCACAACAACAATATCAAAATACTTATACGAAAAAATAAATACCTTGCTCTCAGCTTTTATAGCTTGAGAGCAAGGTATTTTACTTACCACTGGTTAAATTACTCCCTCAGATAAATCGGATTTCCTACTATAATCGGTGTATCTTTAGTCCCTCTATAGTCTCCACGGACTTCAAAGCGAAGATAACCCGCCGACAGATTGTTAGGCAAAGTGAAATTCGACGTAAGTTCTCCACTTAACTCTTTATTTGTTTCGCTTTGGAAGATGAGTTGATCGTTATTCCAAACTAATATATAGATGTTTTCCAACTCAAAGTCTTTTAAAGCCTCTAATTCTGTTGGTTTGATAGTCATCAATATTTTACCTTCCTCAAGCATTGAGCAATGCACTCTATCCCCCATCTGAAATAACAAGTCTTTATTTTCGACAGTAAAATAAGCTGTCGGACCTAATGTAATATAATACTGACCATTTTGAAGCGCATCTTTAAAATGGTCTTGTGTTAGTTTTTCTTCATTCAGCTCTAAATAAGTCACACCCATATTGGCGTCTTCAGTATCTGGGCGATGCCAATCTCTTCCTGCAGAACAAGATATTTCGTAACCTTTATTCAATTTATCCAACCAAAATTCATAAGCGAGAATCGATTCTGATTTTTCTTGAGGTTGGTTACTATTCCAAATTTCGATGTAATCAACAAGGTCATAGTTTTCAACTTGATAGTCCCAATGACAACCAGTACAAATTGGACTTCCAATATCAAAAGGATGAGCGATACCGACTAATCCATTCGCTAATTGAACCTCGAACATGTATTTATCTATTGTAGTCGGTGTCGCTTCACGCCAATCAACATCATAATCCGCATCATGAACAAGCATGTGACCAAAATATGTCGTCCATTCAATTCCGTGAAGCGTAATAATATCTTCGTCTTTCACAGCTTGTACACTGGGCATCTCTAAGTAGCCTGCAGAGGTGTTGTGATCTGTTAGAATAAGTCCTTTATAACCAAAAGACACGGCTGATTCTATCAACTCTTCAACAGTAAATTGCCCGTCACTATGAATCGTATGCGCATGAACTTCTACTGGGTATTGATATCTTTTCATAGTGTCGCCTCGATTCGAATGTTCGCCTCTACAACTCTACTCACTATACAATGGCAATTCAGTTGCAATTCCCAATCAGCGGGTTCGATCTCTACGGGCCAAAATCCAAAGCTCGCTTTCTTATTATTGATTGTAATTTCTTGTTTGTTACTCTTATTATGATGTGCTCCTAAATACGTTCCGTTCTTTGATAAAGATAACGTAATTACGTTGTCGACAGGTAGATAATTACTGGCTAGAAGCTTAGCTCTTACGTAATTAGCCACATCATACTTTATTAATGCATCTTCAACTTGCCTTCTCGCTATATCATCTTTACTATTATTCGGTGAGTAAGTGAAATAAATGACTAGCTCAGAGTATTTATTTCTAATCCCTAAAGGTATCTTCACATTTGTTTGTGTATCGTATTCACCTAGTTTTAAATCTAATTCGAAAATCTTCATGTTCTCCTCCTGGTTATTTCAATAATAACAATCTAGCAGTTGGTTTCAGTCAAGATATGTTTGGATAGCCACTGCTTAATTAATTTTCTTTCCTAAATAAGTTTTAGATTATCATATGAATGTAAATCTATTGTCTAGATTATGTAAACTTTATGTAAATTTTCTTTTGTTTTGACTTTCTAATACAATACGTCGATATTTTCCTAATAGCGGTTGATAATTCGGCAATATGCCGTTACACTGTATATTTATGAACACAAATACATAAAAAAGTAGGTATATTATGAAACAACCTAAATTTAAACTAACATTTAAGGAAATACTTGTTGTTGCTTCCTTATTATTCGGACTGTTTTTTGGTGCTGGTAATATTATTTTCCCAGTCTCACTAGGACAATCTTCAGGTGGGAATGTTTGGCCTGCAATACTTGGATTCAACATTACAGCTGTAGGGTTACCTTTACTGGCAGTTATTTCAATGGGCTTATCCCAAAGTGAATCTGTCATTGATATGACACAGAAAATATCTAAGAAATACAGTTATTTCTTTACTGTTGCTTTGTACCTTACGATCGGTCCTTTCTTTGCGACACCTCGTTTGGCGACGGTATCTTATGAAGTAGGTCTGTCTACGTTAATCCCACAAGAATTCGGTGCGATGTCACTCTTCATCTATTCATTTATCTTCTATCTAATTGTTTTGTATTTTTCACTGCGACCTAGTGGAATCTTGGATTGGATTGGACGTTATTTAAACCCGCTTTTCTTAGTATTACTAACAGTTATTTTAATTAGAGCGTTCACTTCTGGCGATCCTTTAATTGGTGGTGAAGCATCGGTTGAATCCTACCAAAATACGCCTTTCTCAACGGGGTTAATTGAAGGATATAATACGATGGATGGGCTAGCTGGATTGGCTTTTGGTATTATTATTATTAAATCTATTCGAAATATTGGTGTAACTGAGCCTAAGCGATTAGCTTCTCAGACTGTTAAAAGTGGGGTACTGAGTTTAGCGGTCATGGCCTTAATCTACCTGTGTCTTGCCCTTTTAGGTACTCAAAGTCTTAACTTTACAGATGTCGCACCTAACGGTGGGGTTGCAATGTCTATTGTGACTCAACATTACTTTGGTCTGTTCGGTCAAATTCTACTTGCTGGAGTCATGGCTGTTGCGTGTTTAAAGACTGCTATCGGGCTTGTAGTGGCTTTAGCTGAGACCTTTGCAGATTTATTCCCGCAGTTCCTTTCTCAACGTGTATGGACGTTTATTGCAACAATCATTTCGTTTTTAGTTGCAAATATTGGGTTAAACTTAATTATTTCGTATTCTTTACCTGTGTTGATGTTACTTTATCCATTAGCTATCACGTTGATCTTACTACATCTATTTGAGCCAATTGTTAAGAGCCGTGCTATCTATCGTAGCGTGACATTCTTTACAATGATTGCTGCCCTATTCGATATGATCGCAGCCTTACCACAGCCTTTATACCAATGGTTACAAGGTGATATGCTTGGTAGTTTTGCTAAATCATTCTTACCTTTCTACAGCATTGGATTCGGTTGGGTTGTCCCAGCTTTAATCGGTTTTGTAGTTGGCTTAATTTTAACTAAAGTACATCCAGAACCAGCAAACTAGGCAATACAAAAACCCTGTGCCTACCGCTAAAAACGGTAAGCACAGGGTTTTTGATTTGTTCATATATGATTCTATCTATTACTGTTGAGTTGGCTCTGAGATTGAACCTGTCATAATAATCGCATGCATTGGGTCGATGTGTTTCACTTGGTAAACAACGTTGCTCTCTTGCCATACAACAGCATTGTCTTCATAAGTCTCCTTACCAGATGTCCTCAATGTAATTTGTCCTACATTAGATGGTTCAGGGAGATACACTTCTTCTAAATACTCAACGACAGATTGAGCTAGAGGAACAGGGTCTTCTTCATTCATATTGTTTGCTTGAACTAACAGGCTCCAATTGCCTTCTTGCCAATTCAAGTAAGTAGAACCGGCTGCGCCTTGCATATAACCTGTTATACCATACCCTAGATCTACTTCCTCACCTTGAAGATCCAGAACTTGATTCACTGCTTGGATTGCTTCCTCTTCAGTTTGATACGTCATTTTACTTAAAGACGCTATCGGTGTCAATTTATTCACAGCAGGATCATTGACTTCATAAGGCGTATCCTCAGCGTAGTAAAAGATATTAAAGTTATCTTGATCTTCAGCTCCCGTTGTTGCGGCTGTCACATATTCTGGCATATCTGGTGTCAGAACATAGGTTGGCAATACATCTTCAGGATACATCTCATCTAACGTATCAACGATTTCTTGCGCATGAGCTTTAGGTGAGATTGATTCAGCTTGAACCGTTTGACCTGCTGGTGCAAAAGGAATCATATCTAACTTGGCATTCGGCAGAATTAATTGTGGTAGTGCTAATGTCGATAATAACACGACAGATTTAAAAAATCGTTTCATCACAGTTCGCCTCCTATGATAATATTGTACTCCTTCCATGACAGAAGTACTAATAATAACCTCTGGCAATTCTGATCTGACTATTAAAATGAAACGAGATGGATTTGAGACTGGGTTCAAATCCACAAAACTACAAAAGATGGATTTGAGATGGGGTTCAAATCCACAAAACATCAAAATATGGATTTGAGATGGGGTTCAAATCCACAAGTCACACAGTAAATAGATAAAAGCATTGAATCTACTCCAATTCGGAGTAGATTCAATGCTTTTTGTAGAGTCATGTAATTATTTAAACATATCGAATACATTATCCAACAAACTATCATCCTCTTTTGTTGAATACTTAGTGTCTTTGTTCGAATTGCTACCGAATAAACCACCTAACATACCACCAATATCAAGTGGGCTTGAATTGTTTTTATTATAGCTTTGAACTGATTCAGTTAATTGTCCTATCACATTACCTGTCTCTTTTTGAACCCCTGTCTTATCCAAGTTATTCTTCTTTTTACGATCGGCAAAATATTTCATCACAATCGGTGCTAATAGAACCAGAACTTTCTTAACACTTCCAGAAGATAAGCCAGATGCACTAGAGATACGGTTAACCACGCCATCCTTATTACCAAACACATGACTTAAGATATTATCCCCATCATTTGTATCTACAGTACTAGATAGTTCGTTAATTGAATTATATTTATCGACATCTTCATGTTGCTTCAAAGCAGAGTTAAATGATTCATTTCCAGCCTCATCATTCGTATTACGATTGATTCCTTGTAGAATAGCTGGGAGACCAAGTGCCGCGATTTTACTAAAGTCAGAAGTACTTAAACCTGCGCGATTCGCCAGTGTTTCTTGCTCTTCACTTTTGTCATTTGAGACAAACATATCAAATAGATTTGTTGCATTATCGAATAAACTCATATCCATTCTCCTCTTCTACTAATTTGTCTCAATTATATGATAAATGTAGAAGTGATGCTAATAACTCGATTGTTAGTTTATACCTCATCAATTAAACCAGTGTCTTTCCAACTGTTCTTTAATTGATTTATCTTTAATTTTCTTGAGTACTGTACAATTGAAAGAAATATGACAACCATCTCAAATAATGAATTCAATATATTGACTGTTCGTAGAGTCCTTGCTCAAGGTGAACGTGGTACTATATTCCAGGATCCCAAAACAAAAGCAAGTAAACGAATGATTTCTCTAGATGATATAACAATGAAAACTTTAATACTTTGGCGAACTCAACAAATGAGACATCTATTATCATTTGGTATTAAAGCCAATGGACCTGAACAGCTAATATTTACAAATCAGGATAATGACCCTTTAAATTTATACTATGTAAGTGCAGCTCTCCAACGTATTGTAAAATAGCATAAGTTAAAGCATATAAACGTTCATGGTTTTAGACATACTCACTGTGTATTATTATTTGAATCAGGTATGGTAATAATATGTACGAGTGACAAAATTAGTGACAAAAATGAACATTCGTTCTATTTAGTTTTTTGAAAGTTTTCCAAAAAATATATTCATTTAATAGATTATTTAATAAATATGAACACAAAAAAACATCCCTACCGAAGTAAGGATATAATGTATGTAATGTCGGCTAAAGGAGTTGAACCCTCGACCCTCTGATTACAAATCAGATGCTCTACCAACTGAGCTAAGCCGGAATATAATTTTATTAACTATACAATATTTCTATTTAATAGTATGACCCGTACTGGGTTCGAACCAGTGACCCTCTGATTAAAAGTCAGATGCATCTTAATTTCATGTAGTTGTAAGTGTTGGTATCCTTGAAAAACATCTACACATAATTCAAAGTTATTAGCACGTATTGCTAAGTGATTTTAGAAATAGGACAAGAAATAGTACAAAATCGTGCCAGCATGATAGAATTATACTTTTATAAAAAATAAAAAACCAAAAAAATATTTTTTTAATATTACTACTCATCCTCTCCATTAAGCAGATTCTCTGTACAAATGGAGAGGGTTATTTAATTTTAATCACTTCAACATTTTTAAAGCATAATCAAAAGTCTTTAAAAAACTAGATATCCAGAGAATCTAATCGCATTTACTTCACACATTTTTTGATCTTGTTTCCTATTATCACACTCCTGCTTTGTTTAGGAATATGTTTATATTTTCAGTATTTCTTTAAATTATAGATACTAATCTCCTCATCTAACTTTATAATGTCCTTATCATGAGTCAATATGCCCATGTCATATTCTAATTCTGTATATACTAGCAATTCATCATTATAAAGGTGAGCTTTCCATGTACAAACATTGGACTCGTCCTAATGGCGAATAACTTGAGATAATACACAAAACAACGCGCATAGAAGGTGAGGGTTACCTCAAGCCTCTGTACGCGTTGCTTTAATTTAGATAACAGGACCTTTTATCCCAGCCCCTTGCTTCTTTAAACATAATTTTATTCTTTTACTCTCATCAGTCGCAAACCATTTAGTGCCACTATTAGGGTTGCACCCATATCGGAAAGGATGGCAATCCAGAGCGTTAGCCAGCCTGGAATGACTAATAATAGGGCAATGAATTTAATAGCAATGGCAAAAGTAATATTAGCTTTGATAATATTAAGAGCTTTTCGGCTAAGTTTTACAGTGAATGGAAGTTTTCTTAAATCGTCCCCCATTAGTACAACATCTGCCGTTTCAAGTGCTGTATCTGTACCAGCTCCCCCCATTGCGATTCCAACTGTAGATGCTGCTAATGCAGGAGCATCATTGACACCATCCCCAACCATGGCTACGTTTCCGTACTCAGAATTTAATTGTTTTATATAGTCTAATTTGTCTTGAGGCATTAAATCAGCTCGGATATCAGATACTCCAACATGGCTGCCTATTGCATTCGCAGTTCCTTGGTTATCACCTGTAAGCATAATCGTTTTTTTAATTCCGAGTTGATGTAACTTTTGAATAATTTCCTTACTTGATTCACGAACTTCATCAGAAACTGCAATAACTCCTAGTATTTCTTTTTCAGTTCCAATAATCATGGCTGTTTTGCCTTGATTTTGAAGAGCTGTCACATTTTTCTCAAAGTCTTTATCGAAATCTGTAGTCAATAATTCTTTAAATAGTTTCGGGCTACCTATATAATAAATCGTCCCATTTACATTACCCTTTATCCCCTTACCAGTAATAGAGGAGAAATCCTCAACAAGTATATCAGAATATGAAATGTTTTCTTCTTCTGCTTTGTTCATGATTGCTGAAGCAAGTGGATGTTGGGAACGATATTCTAATGCAGTAATGATTGCCAATAATTCTTTTCTATTCGTTTGATTATTCAATATGTTAAAATCAGTTACAACGGGAACACCTTTTGTTAACGTACCTGTTTTATCGAATGCGATTGCCTTTAAGGCACCCATTTCTTCTAAATACACTCCACCTTTAATAAGAACACCTTTTTTCGCAGCATTGCCAATCGCCGAAACAATCGAAATCGGTGTAGAAATCACCAATGCACATGGACAACCAACAACAAGAACAGCTAACCCTTGATAGATCCATGTTTCCCAACTGCCACCAAAGAGTAAAGGAGGGACTACAACAACTAATGCTGCAATGATCATAATGATCGGTGTATAATATTTCGCGAATTTGTCTACAAATGCTTGCGCTGGAGCGCGTTCTCCTTGTGCTTCCTCTACAAGATGAATAATTTTAGAAATTGTTGTATCTTCTACAAGTTTTGTTATTTTTACTTCGAGTAATCCTTCTTCGTTTAAAGTACCTGCAAATACCTCATCATCAACTGTTTTCCCAACAGGGACTGATTCGCCTGTAATCGCTGCCTGGTTTACTGCGGAATAGCCATTTACGACTACACCATCCATCGCAATCTTTTCACCAGGTTTTACAATCATGATATCCCCAACAGCAATATCATCGACATGAATCATTATTTCTTGCTCATTACGTCTAACGAGTGCTTCTTTAGGGGCAATACCCATTAGAGAACGAATCGAATTTCTTGCTTTATCCATGGAGAACCGTTCAAGTTCTTCACTGAGAGCAAAGAGAATGACAACAAGAGCAACTTCTCCCCATTCACCAATAATGGCTCCACCTATAACAGCCACTGTCATAAGGGTTTTCATGTCAAATTCTAAGCGGAGTAAGTTTTGTAAACCTACTTTAAACAGTGACAATCCACCAACCAACATTGATGTCAAAAACAATAAGGTTGTAAGAAGATTCTCTTCTCCATTTACAAACTGAGAGAAAAAACCGAAAGCAAGAAACAAAGTTGAATAAAGCAATGTACTATACTTTTCATAAAATGGAACTTTCTCTTCTTCCGTATCTTCAGTCACCTCTTGCGAAACATTGCGTATAGACTTTTCAGGAGCTATTTTGAGATTCTCGAACGCACCAGCTTTTTCTAGTTCTTTAGTCGTTGTATCTCCGTAAACAGAGATCTTAGACGCACCAAAATTTACTTTTGCATCCTTAACCCCTGGAAGTTTTTTGACATTATTTTCAAATTTCCCCGCACAATTTGCGCAAGTAAATCCTTGAACGCGATAGGTTTTCATTTCTTGTTCAGATAATTTGACTAAATGTTCAGACATTTAATTTTCCTTCTTTCTCATGTGCTAATGCATTTTCAAATAATTGCTCAACATGCTCATCATCTAGCGAATAAAAAGCTAATCTTCCTTCCTTCCTAAACGTAACAACCCCTTGCGTATAAAGTGTGCGTAAGTGGTGGGAAGTATTTGCGATTGTGATTCCAATAATATTTGCTATATCACAAACACATAACTCTTCACCTTTTAACAAAGCAAAGGTAATTTTCGCCCTATTTTCTACTGCTACAGCTTTAAATAATTGGGCCATTCTGTCGATATCAACTGTTTGTAGTTCGTCTTGTATTCGAGTTACCTTTTCTTCGTCATAACAATAAATCTCACAAATATCCTTCTCATTCATTTTTCTCACTCCGTTCCCATTCAAGTAAATGCTTGATTATAGTATATGTTTTTTGTTGTAACTAGTCAAGTGGATACTTGAATAGTAAAAGTTTGACTTCATAGTTTGGCTAGAACAACTTGATCGTGTGAATTGATAGTGCTGTTTCAAATTCAGAATGGTGTCAATTAGTCATAAATCCGGTGTCGTTTAGGGAGCGAGCCCGGATTTGACTTCAAAAGTATCAACAAGCGCCACTACTTATCTGTATTGCTATTTTAGTCTCAGTAAAATCCCGAAATATTAAACATCTATTATGAAGAGAGTAAATTTGAAGCAGCTCACAGCGAGTTGGGACAGAGTAGAAGCCCAATGTGTAACTGACAACAAGTATCTCCTAACTATTTGATGGGATGGAGTGACTCTAGTATTGCTAATGTTGAAAAGGTTCCAGTTGTTGAAGCAATCGTTGACTTTGAATACGTGATGTAAATTTTGGTTTTATTTCGCACTAACTTCAAGCGCTATGTTGCACTAATAGAACAAAAAAAGACTATTTCGCTAAATGAAATAGTCCTTTTTATTACTTATTTTACTCCAATGACTAAACTATCTCGTGCAGCTTCCACTACTTCTGTCGTGATAGTTTCAAG